>NZ_JBQHUC010000040.1:0-24209 GCF_052065395.1 Bariatricus sp. HCP28S3_F11
AGTGGATGCTCTTTTTTCATTCACTTGATAGGTGAAAAGCAATATTCAGTTAAAATACAGTAACAACGTGGCTTTCAGCCACTTTCACGGCACAACCGTGAATAATTCAGGATTATTATCAATCATGGTTAGCTCCTTTCTGAGAAGCCTGTAAACCATGACGCTTTCTCATAGATGTTTTTCCTTCAATGAGGATGTCATAAGCGTTGTTCGTAATGCGATCCATGATGGCTTCCGATATCGGACTTCCTTCATCGAATTCCGGATCAATGCGACCATACCATTCCTCATTGTTATACTGTGTACAGAAGATCATGGACCCTTTTGAGCTGTTCACACGGGATTCCACGATTTCTAACAGGTTGTATGTTTCCTGTGGTGTAAGCTTGCGAATCAGCCACTCATCAATAATTAGAAGGTCTACCTTTTGATAAGCTTTAATTGTTTTACGGAAAGAACCATCTGCTTTTGCAAGATTAAGTTCATCCAACAGTTCTGGCATTCTGATATATCGTACCGTTTTATATTTCCTGCAAGCAGCATTACCAAGTGCACAGGCAAGATATGTCTTACCGGAACCGCTGGCACCTTTTAGAATGATATGGTGATTCTCGCTGATATACTGACAGGTGGCAAACCGTAGCAGCTGCGCTTTATCCAGTTTTCGGTCAGGCAGATACTCGATA
This sequence comes from Bariatricus sp. HCP28S3_F11, assembly GCF_052065395.1. Classification (NCBI taxonomy): domain Bacteria; kingdom Bacillati; phylum Bacillota; class Clostridia; order Lachnospirales; family Lachnospiraceae; genus Bariatricus; species Bariatricus sp. HCP28S3_F11. The sequence continues at coordinate 687 of NZ_JBQHUC010000040.1, forward strand.
TTTTCAATACATGCTGTCGGTTGGGAAAAGGTTGCCAGTTTAATCAGTTTTTGAAGTTTATTCTGTTGGCGTCTGTTCCATTCGGCATCCACCATGAGCGCAATTCGTTCTTCAAAGGCAAGTGTTCCATATGTCTTGGAATCATTTAACTGGTTTTCCAGTTCCGATGCCATTGCACTGCAATGCATGGCTTTTAATGTTTCAATCGTAGAATTATCTAGCATGAGGCATCACCTCCATTTCTGTAGGCAGATGCGCCTCTGGTAATTCCCTTGCTGCGCTTTTCGGAAACAGGACGTTCTTCTACTGTCTTTTCCAACGGAAGTTTATCCTGTCCATTTTTCAGAATGGTGGCAATACTTCTTAAAGAAGGCTGTGAGGTAAAGGATAAAAGTCTCTCACAGGCTCTTTCAATACGGATTTGTCCGTAGCGGTCTGTCATTTTCATCAGGCTGACGCAGTATTTATAACCCTGTTCCGGTTCTTTGCCGGAATAAAGAAAGTAATTGACGACCTTTGATGTGAATTCACCAATACATTCCGCCCAGTTTTTAAACTCCTCCGGATTATAAGTAAGATATTTCTGGTGCTCTGGCGGCATGTGTTCTTTGATAGAAATAGGATCCCTCTGTGCCTCGCTTCTTCTTACATGAGAAGCAACACGGCTTCCGTGAAAAAATACTTCCACAGTTGTTCCGGTACAGCGAATGTCCACATGTTCACCGATTAAATCAAATGGAACTGAGTATTTATTGATTCCATCCGATATGAGATAATCGTTCTGAACCTTGGCAGTCATCATGGAGCTTCGGGATGCAGGATTGTCTCGAAGTGCGATCGCATCCACAAGACACATCTCAAGGCACTCTGTCAGTGAGGTTTTCAACATCGCTGATGAGAAAGGTATCCATTACGATGATATCCGCGCCCTCGACGATTCGGAGGTCTATCACATCTTCTATCCGGAGAAGTTTGCGAACGAGACCATGTACGGAGATCCTGACTACGAGCATGTGCATCAGGAACTGAAAAAAGTAGGCGTGACCCTCAAGCTTCTCCATGAGGAGTATGTCGACCGCTGTGAACGGAATGGGGAGATCCCCATGGGCAAGACTAAGTTTAACGAGGGATACGCCGAATTCACTGTCGCCAATCGTCTCACTAACCACCTCGAGCACAAGCCCGGTGAACGAGCAGAGGTCGATTGGTCCGGACCAACCATGCACTACGTGGACATGAGCACCGGTGAACTGATCACTGTCTATCTATTCGTCGGAACACTCCCGTATAGTCAGTATTCGTACGTAGAGCCGTGTCTGGACATGAAGATGGACACCTTTATCCGGTGCCATATCCACATGTATGAGTACTTTGGTGGCGCCCCGATACGGACAGTATGCGATAACCTCAAAACTGGTGTCGTGTCTCATCCAAAGGAAGGCGAGATCATTCTGACAGATGATTACGCGGCTCTTGGATCGCATTACATGACCGCAATCATGCCTGCCGGTGTAAGAAAGCCGAAGCAGAAACCATCTGTAGAAGGCACTGTCGGGAAGATTGCAACGTCTATCATCGCCCGGTGCCGTAACGACGTGTATTACTCCTTCACAGAACTCAAGAAGGCTGTTTCTGACAAGCTACATAAGTTCAACCACGAGGCATTTCAGAAACGTGAAGGGAGTCGTTATGAGGTTCTGCAGGAAGAACGGGATTTCCTGAGGCCGCTTCCTGATGTTCCTTATGAGATTGCAGAGTGGGTCTATGATCGTGCCGTCAACCTCGATTTCCATGTAGTGTACAAGAAAAACAGGTATTCATGCCCGTACCAGTACGCGAAGAAGAAGGTCGATCTCAAAGTAACGGACCGCTTTGTGGAACTCTATCACAAGGGGGAACGTCTGACGACACACAACCGCTTTCCGGATTACATGAAGAACAAGTATTCCACGCATCCGGAAGACATGCCGCCTGCATTTCGCAACATCGTTCAGTGGGATGACGAGAGGATTAAAAACTGGGCAAGTTCAGTCGGGAAATCGACCAGACAGGTCATCGACCGTATCTTTAGCAACGTCGGAATAAAAGAACAGGGCTATAATCCCTGCCTTGCCATACTCCGCCTCAGCAGAACGTATACAGATGCCCGTCTGGAAACCGCCTGTGATCTTGCTATCAGCAGAGGGATTAAAGTGCCCCGTTACCATCACCTTAAAGCAATCCTAACAGCGAATCAAGACATCAGTTATAAAGAACAGCTAGAAGCCGCTTCCGATTATTCTGCTGATGACTCCTCCATGGGATATCTCCGTGGCAGTGATTATTACCGGAAGGGAGGGGATTCTGATGCTAAATGATGAGACCAGAAGAAAACTCCGCCTCATGAATGTCGGAGAGTTCATTGATGAACTCGAAATACAACAACAGGATCCACAGACGCTGGCTCTTCCCTTTGATGACCGTTTTCAGCTCCTTACAGACGGTGTTTATCAAAGAAAGTATAACGATAAGGTACACCGGTTGATTAAGACTGCAAAGCTCCGGCTCCCAAAGTCAGACATTCACGACATCCTTTACATTGACAAACGACCTCTCAACAGGGGCATTATTGCTGATCTGGCTAGCTGCAGGTTCGTTGACGAAAGCCGCAGCGTTGTGTTCCAGGGATATCCTAGCTCTGGGAAAACCTTCCTGGGGTGTGCAATGGCAAAAGAAGCCTGCAGACAACTACATAAAACCCGATACATCCGCCTCCCTGATCTTCTGGAAGAATACGCTGAGAAATCAGTGCTTCCCGGTGGAAAGAACAAGGTGCTGAACAAGTATGCAGCTTTCAAGGTACTTGTTCTGGATGAATGGCTTATGCCGGAATTGTCCAAAGCAGATGTCGAGTTCATCCTTGAATTGACAGAACGCCGCTTTGACAGTACGTCCACGATTTTCTGTACGCTTTATAAGCGCGAGGACTGGGTCAAGCGGCTGCGAGGCGGGACTTATGCCGAGTCTATCGTAGAGCGCTTCGCGCATAACACTACTTGGATCGAAACCGGTGATGTTAATATGCGGCAGTATCTATCACATGCTTGATGACCTGGGCTGAACTGCGACCAGCCTTTGCTAAACGGCGATACCCATGCGCTGAACGCGCTTCAGCGCATGGGCTAATCGCCCGGAATAATCAAGAAGCTACTTCTGATTGGCGAGCCGGATCTGAATTAGAGAAGGATGATTTCGTTAAAAATAAGGACAACCAAAATCAAACGATTGAAGTAGAGAACAATAATATTGATTATCAATATGTATGTAACACTAGTGGAATACAGGCAGATGGACTGATCAGAGATGGTCTGGAAAGGGCAATTTTACAGCTGACAGAATTCAGTGATCTTCCAGCAAATGCATCTAAGATCGAAATAAAGAATGCTATTCGGGAACATCAGACAGATTTAAAGAAAGCAAAAGAACAGTTGCTGTTTACACTTCGGACAGTAGAGTGGAAAGTTCTTTAATTCGGTATCTTCTTGCATTATCGTTCGGGTTTTATTTCCACAGATAGGACATAGAACCCATTTTATAGTTTCCATATTTTTCTCAATCCTTACTTCTAAATATTATCCTACTTAAAATTTATCGCAACGGTTTTTAAGTTTTTGCTTCTTGATTACTTAACGGCGGAAAAAGAATGTTTTCACATAGGGCTGTTGTTTACATGTCATTTTTTTGTTTTTTTAATTCTATACCCACCAGTACAACAGATAGCATAAACGCTGAAAAATCAGCAACAGGTCCCGCAAGCAATACTCCCATAATTCCGAAACGAAGCGGGAGCAGCAGGGTAAGCGGAATCAACACAAAGGTCTGCCTTGTTAATGCCAACAGAGCACCTTTTAACGATTTTCCTATTGCGGTAAAAAAACTGGAAGAAAGCAACTGCACACCATTTACCAACACCATGAAAAGATAGGTACGCATGAACAAAACAGCAAATTCAAAATACAGCTCGTCCCCATCTCCGAATAGCGAAATGATAGATTGCGGGAAAAATTGAAATGCGATGAAAGCAATTGTGGAAACAACAAGGTTCCATTTTACCGCAAGCAGGTAAGCCTCCCGTACACGATGGTATTGCCCTGCCCCATAGTTGAAGCCGATAATCGGCTGTGTTCCCTGCGAGATTCCTACAACAATCGCAAGGATTATGGCATTTGTTTTCATAACGATTCCGCAAGCAGCTAAGGGAATATCTGTTCCATATTTTGTTAATGCGCCGTAATAAGTCAACGAATTGTACTGAATGATTTGAATCACGGTAACTGCAATCTGGTTTGAGCTGCTGCTGATTCCCATGCTGCAAATTTTCATGCTTTCTTTGATGTCCAATAAAAACGACTCTTTTTCAAAATGGATTGTTTGGAAACGCCATAGATAACGGAGTGCGAGTATGAAGGAAAAAATTTGCCCAATAACTGTTGCCCAAGCTGCGCCGGCAATTCCCCAATCGCAAACAAAGATAAAAATGGGGTCAAGAATGGTATTGATAATAGCTCCCACAACCATGCAGACCATTGAATACTTTGGTTTTCCATCTGCTCGAATCAAATTGCTCATACCATTCGTTACAATGAGAAACGGCATTCCAATCAATGTTATGCTGGCATACTGCTTTGCATATGGAAATACATCTGTCGTTGCCCCAAATGCCTTTAGGAGCAAAGACAGAAAAGTTTCTCCAACCAGCAAATAAATAATTCCGAAAATTCCCATCAGAACAATACCATTTCCCGCTGCTTTGGCGGCAGCTTTCGGCTCTTTGCGTCCAAGACAGAGGGAAACACGGGAAGCACTGCCAATTCCGACCAGTAGTGCAATGGCAAGGCAGATGGTAGAAAACGGGTAGGCAACATTGGTTGCTGCATTTCCCAAATAACCGACCCCTTGACCAATAAAAATCTGATCCACAATATTGTAGATTGAGCCGATAAGAGATGCCACAATACTGGGAACAGCAAAATTTTTCAACAGCTTTGAAATTTTTTCATAGCCCAGAGGATTTTCAGTCATTGAACTCCTCCCCCTTTCTCTCTATATGGAGTTCCGATGTGATATTTCTGCCCGCCTGTATTAAGAAATCCATAAAAAGGTTCTGCTCGGATTCGCTCATACCCTGCAATAAAAGAGCTTCTGTCTTTTCGCATATCATCTGTATCTCGTCAATAATAGACAATGCTCTTTCTGTAGGATACAATTTACATGTCCGCTTATCCTTATCATTGGGAGAACGTGTAATCATTCCCTGCTTTTCCAATGTCGCAACCGTCCGTACAATATTGCTTGGATGAACATAGAACATATTCAACAAAGAATCTTGTAGAATACCGGGCGAACGACAGATTTTGATTAAGAACATATATTGACTGTTGTTGATTCCATAGGGGACAAGTTGCTTGTCCAAATAGATTTTGTAAAATCGGTCTGTTACGGAAAGCCATTTTAATAGTTTCATAGATATATTCCTCCTAACCACCAGTATCATAACGCAATATGCGTGCGCACGCAACTACTTTTAACATTATATCTGCCGCTTTGTCCTCATAAACACAAATCAATTCTACATCTATAATCTCTACTGCTCTGCTACGAATATTATTCATTTTCCCGACCCATTCAAGCTGATTTTCTGCCTTTAGCTGTTCTGTTACTGTAACTCAGGACATGGAAGAAAAAATACTTTCCATGTATGCCAAAGGAATGACCACCGGAGACATTGAATCTCACATGCGTGAAATGTATGATATTGATATTTCTGACAGCACAATCAGCAGAATCACAGACAAAATCCTGCCGATTGTAAAGGAATGGCAGGAACGCCCTCTGGATGAAGTGTATGCCGTTGTATTTATGGATGCCATCCACTATCATGTCCGCAGCGAAGGACGTATTGTAAAACGCGCAGTCTACATAGCCCTTGGTATCGACATGAATGGAAAAAAGGACGTCCTTGGCATGTATGTTGGAGAAAACGAAAGCGCCAAGTTCTGGCTCTCCATCATGAATGGACTAAAGAACCGCGGAGTTGAAGATATCCTGATAGCATGTGTGGATGGACTAAACGGATTTCCACAGGCAATTGAAGCTGTTTATCCAAAAACAGAAATCCAGCAGTGCATTATTCATCAAATCCGTAATTCAACGAAGTTTGTTTCCTACAAAGACATCAAAAAGCTGATGGCTGATCTGAAGCTTGTATATGCGGCTCCAACGGAAGAAACAGCTTTAAATGAGTTAGAATTGTTCAAAGATAAATGGGATTCCAAGTACCCGAAAATCTATAAATCCTGGCATGATAACTGGGCGACCCTGTCCACATATTTTAAATATCCGGAGGCAGTAAGACGTCTAATTTACACCACAAATGCCATTGAAGGATTCAATCGTCAGCTCCGGAAAGTGACCAAAAGCAAGACCGTTTTTCCGTCAGATGACAGCCTTTTGAAAATGCTGTATCTGGCAACCCTGGATATCACGAAAAAATGGACCGGGCACAGGCAGGACTGGGGGCAAATCCACTCCCAGCTTGAAATCTATTTTGAAGAGCGTCTGATTGGACGCAACCTGTAAAACCAGCTTGTTTTGGGCAGGTTTTATTGACATGCCCAAAAACTCCTGTATAATGCAGATATGGGCAGAATCCGGAAAATCGGCTCTGCCCATTTGTAACTATTCACAAATCTTATATCAGTTTTAAACGTTTACACAAAACTTGAAACGGTCTCGATATGGATATGAAAAAGTATTTCAAAGAAATCGCAATCTTAATTGCACAAAAGTTGGAAGTTTTCTTAAAGAGCTTCGAAAAGAAAAGAATATTACACAGGAACAGTTGGCAGAAAGCATGTGATTGATGGCGCGTTTTGGTTTGAGTAGGAAAAACATGGGAAGTTAGCAATAAAACATTACGCGAGTAAACTCGCATAAGATGATTTCCACTTCCCAGACATCTGATTTCCAGATTTCCGGAAGTGCGATTTCATCGCACAAGAATATTCAAATTGTTTTTGGAATTAGGCATTCGTTAAAAAAGGCTGCACACAATTTTGTATGCAGCCGAATCTATATGAAGAGGTGCCTTTTTTCCTCCTTGGCAATGTTATTTTTTGTTATATTTTATATCCAGAAGCGATTGGAAAAGCATCCACGCATGACAGATACAATACCCTGTAGGATCAGGAAAAATCCGATTACCCAGGCCATAGCTGCAATACTTGCAAATGGATGTGTGAATGACAGAAAACCAATCACAGTCAGAAGGATTCCAAGTACTGTAAACCAGCCCCAGCCCTTTACTCCCAGTTTTTGAAGGTCAAAGGAATTAACCAGTTTGGTGATACCTGAAAAAATCAGCCACATTCCTAAAATAAAGGAAATAGTCATTGCTGTAAACCATCCATTTCCCAAAATGAATAAAGACATCAGTACGGTTAGAATGCCGTCAGCAAGAAACCAGCCAGATCCTGCCATATAATCATGACCGGCTGCAAATATCACAATATCTATAATGCCGGAAAACATCATGGCAACTCCAAAGATAATGGGAAGACCATAAAGAATTTTTCCGGGATTCCTCAAACATCCGATCCCGGTTATAATCAGAAAGATTCCGGCTAAAATCCATAATACTCTTGATGTCGTTTTACTCATATCAAAAACCTCTTTTCCGATTGCATTTGGCTTTTAAAACAGGCAGGGGTTTTATTCCCTGCCCGTTTGAGATTAACCTTCGATGGAAATATAATGTGAGTTGTTTTCTACTGCCTTCTGCTCTTTTGGAACAGTAAAGGAAAGAATACCATTTTCAAATTTCGGATGGATGTCTTCTCTCTGAACATTATTTCCTACATAAAAGCTTCTGCTTACATTTCCGGTATAACGCTCGCGGCGGATATATTTTCCTTCCTTATCTTTTTCATCTTTATCCAGACCTTTTGCTGCACTTACAGTTACATAACCGTTTTCAAGCTGGATCTGAATCTCGTCTTTCTTAAATCCAGGAAGATCAATTGCCACTTCGTAAGCGTTGTCTTTTTCCTTCACATCAGTCTTCATGATATGGGGAGCATGTTTTCCATACAATTTTTTATCGATGTCCGGAAAAGCAAAATCATCCATAAAATCATCAAATAAATTTTCTCCAAAAATACTAGGCATTAACATAAGTCATATCTCCTTTCATGACATAAACTAAAGTTTGCACTATCGGAGAAACCCGAAGTGTTGATTTATGAATATCAGGAAGAAAAATCATATTCTCTTTCTTTGTTCTATGCGTAATATAACATATGAATTAGCACTCGTCAATAGAGAGTGCTAATAATTGTGTGAAGATTTTGTGAACTTTGCGAAATAAAATAATTACTGATATTAGATTCAGCGGAATAGATTCCAGATGTTAATCATTAATTAAGAGGAAACAAAAAAGTCGTTTAAAATTAAATGGTGACGAATTATTAAACTTGTGATAGAATGAAAAAAACATTGAAAGAAGCTGAACTAAATGGATACACAAATTGATATCATATTGCAGGGAGGACAGTTTAAAAAGCTGTTAGAGGAACAGAGCGTTGAATTACGAGAAAAATATGATATGAAAAGAGCAGAACTGGAGATATTATACTTCCTGTCAAAATGCGGAACACATAATACCTCTACGGATATCCACCATCAGTTGATGATGAACCGTGGACATATTTCGCAGGCAGTTGACAGTCTCTGCAGGAGAAATTATCTTATTGCGATACCGGATAAGAATGATAGAAGATATATTCATTATGAAATATCTGATTATGCGAAGGATCTGGTAACAGAAATGACGAAGAGAAGGGAAGCAATGAACGGGATGATTTTAAAAGGTGTGTCGGAAGAAGAATTGAAGGTTTTTCGGGAAGTATCGGAAAAAATCAGGAAAAATATAAATGAATTAATTTAGATGATCAAAAGATGCAAAGTAATGGTTAAGGTGCTTCGCATCTTTTTTAAATTATTTTGGAAACCTATTGACAAGAGAAATACAGATGATATAATACTTTAAAAATAAATAATTTAAAAATAAAATATGTTTCGCGAGAAACATATTTTTTGCGAAACACGATGGCACTCAACAAGCAAGAGTGCTAACAAAAGAAAGGCAGGTTATTCATATGAAATTAAAACCATTGGGTGACAAAGTAGTTCTTCAGTATCAGGATGTTGAAGAAAAGACAGAATCAGGAATCATTCTGCCAGACAGCGCAAAAGAAAAATCGCAGGAAGCTGTAGTAATCGCAGTTGGTCCGGGAAAATGTAAAGACGGACAGAAAGTTCCCATGCAGGTAAAAGAAGGAGATAAAGTCATTCTTTCCGAATATGGCGGAACAGAAGTAAAAATTGGCGACGAAGAATATAAAATTGTAAGTCAGGACGATATTCTGGCAATTGTAGAGAAATAGAAAGTGTTGAAAGAAGGAAATTATCATGGCAAAAGAGATTAGTTTTGATATTGATGTTCGAAAAAAGATGGAGGCCGGTGTAGACAGACTGGCAGATACAGTAAAGGTAACATTGGGGCCAAAAGGAAGAAATGTTGTACTGGATAAATCTTACGGTGCACCATTAATTACAAACGATGGTGTGACCATTGCAAAAGAGATCGAACTGGAAGATCGTTTTGAAAATATGGGCGCACAGCTTGTAAAAGAGGTGGCTACCAAGACAAACGACATTGCAGGAGATGGAACAACAACAGCTACAGTTCTGGCACAGGCACTTGTAAAAGAAGGAATGAAAAATATCGCAGCAGGGGCAAATGCCATTGTTTTAAGAAAAGGAATGAAGAAGGCAGCAGATGTGGCTGTACAGGCAATTGAAGAAATGAGCCATCCTGTTACTGGGAAGGATCATATTGCAAAAGTAGCTGCAATCTCTTCCGGTAATGAAGAAGTCGGTGAGATGATTGCCGATGCAATGGAAAAAGTCGGAGAGAACGGCGTTATTACGATTGAAGAATCAAAGACCATGAAGACGGAGATCGACGTAGTCGAAGGTATGCAGTTCGATAATGGATATCTTTCCGGATACATGTGTGATGATAAAGAAAAAATGATCGCCAACATGGAGGATCCTTATATCCTCATGACTGATAAGAAGATTTCAAATATCCAGGACATCCTTCCCATTTTGGAAAATGTGATGAGAGAGAGGAAAGAACTCCTCATCATTGCAGAAGATGTGGAGGGAGAGGCACTTACCACATTGATTGTCAACAGACTGAGAGGTACCCTGAAGGTCGTTGCTGTAAAGGCACCGGGATATGGTGACAGCAGAAAGGCAATGCTTGAAGATATCGCAACACTTACCGGCGGTCAGGTGATCATGGAAGATCTTGGCCTTGAACTTAAAGATACCACGATGGATATGCTTGGCCGTGCAAAATCTGTAAAGGTTACAAAGGAAAATACCACGATCGTAGACGGTGCCGGGAACAAGGAAGACATTGATGCACGCATCGCCAGCCTGAAGAGACAGATGGCTGAAACAACATCCGATTTTGATAAAGATAAACTCATGGACCGTATCGCGAAGATGGGCGGAGGCGTTGCAGTGATCCGTGTCGGCGCGGCAACAGAAACAGAAATGAAAGAAGCTAAATACCGCATGGAAGATGCCATGAACGCAACAAAAGCAGCCGTATCGGAAGGCATTATCTGCGGTGGCGGATCTGCATATATCCATGCACAGAAAAAGGTAGAGGAACTGTTAGCAGCCCTGGAGGGTGATGAGAAGACCGGAGCCAGAATCGTAGCAAAGGCACTGGAAGCACCACTGTATACGATTGTGGAAAATGCAGGTCTGGAAGGCCCGGTTATCGTAGACAAGGTAAAGAAGAGTGAGCCTGGCATGGGATTTGATGCAGCCTCAGAAACCTTTGTGGATATGATGAAACAGGGTATTATTGATCCGGTGAAGGTAACAAAGAATGCATTAATGAATGCGGTAAGTGTGGCAGCTACACTTCTTACTACAGAAGCTGCGGTAGCGGACATTAAGGAAAATACACCTGCGCCGCAGCCACAGCCGGAAATGTATTAAAGAGAACAGGTAAAATCAAATCATTGGCGAGCAACAAAATGGGGAGATGGCTGGTACATCTCCTCTTTTTGTTCGCTTCTGTTTTTATGTGAAATGAGGTCCATTATGAAATATGCAGTTATATATCAGTCAAAAAGTGGCAATACACGTTTAATAGCAGAAAAGATCTATGGTGCTTTAAATACAGAGGATAAAACAATTGTAGATATTGATACAGAGCAGGATATACCTGCGGCGGATGTCTATCTGATCGGGTTTGGAATTCATGGTTATTCCTGCAGCATGGATATCTCAGATGTATTTGAGCAGATTACAGGCGGAAAATATGCAGTGTTCGTTACCTGCGGTTATGTGCCGACAGAACAATATAAAGAAAAGCTTGAAAAAAATCTTGAAGTCTGGTACCCGGATGAGGGAGAGTATCTGGGAATGTTTCTCTGTCAGGGGAATGTGGAGTCAGATAGAAGGAAAATTATGATCAGCCAGATGCCAAGTAAAGAAAAAGAGATGCAGCAGATGTTTCGACTGGGAAATACCCATCCGGATGAAGAAGATCTGGAAAATGCGGTTGATTTTGCCATTAAAATTCAGGCAGAAATTGGGGATTAAATAAGAAAATAACATGTATTGATGTAAATAAAAAGAGAGGAGCGGTTGAAGATGCCAGAGCAGAGAGAAATATTGAATGCAAATGAAATCAGAAAGTTTACAAATGAATTAACCTATCGTCGGTATCTGATGAACAAAGGAAAAATACAGGAACTGTTTCGTAAAATGACTCTTCAGGAGTATATTGCTTTGTATACTATAGAATCTGAGAGAGAAAATTCTCCGAATAATAATGGGAGAACGTATTTAAAGGATTTATCAGAAAAGATGCAGCTGACAATACGGCAGACATCAAAAATGGTAGAAAAGCTGAAAGATCGTGGACTGGTACTGTGGTCTTATGAAGGAAGCGGAAGTGAAGGAACATATGTGACTGTTACAGAAACGGGACAGAAACTGTTTAAGGGTCAGGAAATGATTCTGAGAGAATGTTATGGAAAAGTGATCAACAAATTCGGAAAAGATAATTTGATCATGTTATTAAAAATGATGAAACAACTGGATAACCTGATGTGCAGCGAAATAAAAGGGATGGGAGAGGTCGATTCGTATGGGAGAGCTGATGAAGCGGATGAATGATTATGCTGTGCAGAATGAAGCTATCTGCCGGAAAAATGATCATATTGATCCTAGATTGTATGAAGAGTTTGGTGTTAACCGGGGGCTGCGGGATGAAAATGGAAAAGGTGTGCTTACCGGTTTGACTAAGATTTCCCGTATTGTATCATCATGTGTGAAAGATGGAGAAAAAGTACCTTGTGACGGGGAATTGTGGTATCGTGGATATAAGGTAGAAAAATTGATTGGCAATCTTGGAGAAGAACAGCTTGGTTTTGAAAAGATCGCTTATCTTCTGTTGATGGGGGAATTGCCTTCAGAAGATGAAGAAAAAAAGTTCCGGGAAGTGATTGGCACATGCAGAACGCTTCCAACGAACTTTACCAGAGATGTTATTATGAAGGCACCATCTGAGGATATTATGAATTCAATGACAAGAAGTATTCTGACACTGGCTGCTTATGATAAAAAGGCAAAAGACATCAGCGTCAGTAATTCGTTGCGGCAGTGCATCCAACTGATTAGTGAATTTCCACTCCTTGCTGTATATGCATATCATGCCTATAATCATTACGAAAAAAACCAGAGTATGTATATCCATAATCCGGATCCGAAACTGTCTACAGCTGAGAATCTTCTAATGATGCTCAGGCATGATCAGAAATACACACCGGTTGAAGCGAAAGTTCTGGATACTTCATTGATTCTTCATATGGAACATGGCGGCGGAAATAATTCTACTTTTACAACCAGAGTGGTGACCTCTTCCGGTTCAGATACATATTCAACAATTGCTGCCGCTATGTCATCTTTGAAGGGACCGAAGCATGGCGGCGCAAACATAAAAGTTGTGGAGATGATGGATAATATACGGGAAAATGTAAAGGATTTTTCTGATAAAGAAGAAATATCAGCATATCTTATGAAGATAATTGACAAACAGGTATTTGACAAAAAAGGGTTGATTTACGGAATGGGACATGCGGTGTATACATTGTCGGATCCAAGAGAAAGAGTATTTAAAAAATATGTGGAAGCGCTGGCAAGAGAGAAAGGCCGGGAGAGCGATCTCCAGCTCTATGAGAATGTTGAAGTGATTGCACCTAAACTGATTGCAGAAAACAGAAATACTATAAAACGAGTGAGCCCGAATGTGGACTTTTACAGCGGATTTGTATATGACATGCTAGGCATTCCACGTGAATTATATACTGCGATTTTTGCAGTAGCGAGGGTAGTCGGGTGGAGTGCGCATCGTATGGAAGAACTGATCTGCACAGATAAGATTATCCGTCCGGCTTATATGAGTGTTATGGAGGAAAAAGAAAAATGTTAGAAAAACTGGCAGGACCCATTATAGGGGCATTGATTGGATACTGTACTAATTATATCGCTGTCAAAATGCTGTTTTATCCTAAACAGGAAGTCAGAATCTTTGGACGAAAACTTCCTTTTACTCCGGGGGCAATTCCTAAAGGAAAGCCAAGGCTTGCCAGAGCAATCGGAATTATTGTGGCGGACGATCTTCTAACGGAAGATGATATTAAACAGAAAATGATTTCTTTGGAAACAGAAAATGCTGTTGTGGATCAGATTGTTCAGGGATTATCTGTTGATCTTCATACCTGTGTTTCAAAAGTATGTTCGTCCGAGTTGAATTATGAAGAGATAAAAAACAGATTGATTTCTGAACTGTCCAGCCAGATCCTTGATTCTGTTCAACATATGAATCTGGATAATCTTATTGTTCAGGAAGCCGGAAAAGCTGTTAAAGCCAAAACAAAGGGCTCCATGTTGGAAATGTTTCTGAATGATGAAATGCTTAATTCCCTGATACAGCCTGTTGGAGGAGAAATAGTAAAGTATATTAATGAAAAAGGACCAGATTTTATAAAGGAAGAACTGGAAACTAAAATTGATACGTTAGGAGAACAATCTGTCATAGATCTCTGTAACCATATGAATATTTCGGAAGGAGCCGTTCGAAAAATAGTAGCAGATTTTTATCACAAAGCAATTGATTCTGTCATCGGAAAGCTGATCGGTAATTTGAATATTGCAGAAATTATCGAAGATAAAATCAATGCTATGAATGTAGATAGTCTGGAGAAACTGGTGCTGACTGTGATGAAAAAAGAATTGGATACAATTGTAAATCTTGGGGCTTTAGTAGGTGCAGTTTTAGGAGTTTTAAATATTATTACATAATTTCTTATGTAAAGAAGATAATGATTGTAAACTAAGTTTTCATGGATGAATGAAAAGATATATATGATATAGCACAAATAGGACAAGAGGACAACAGGAATTTACTGTGTAGTTGTGATTGTATTGATGAACACTGTTTGTAAGAGATAACCTCCAGTTTATCTGTTTCTTAAAATGACAATATCATGGAATAAATACAACATAATGAGAACATGTTACCTTCGTATGATTCGATTCATACGGAGGTTTTCTTTTGCCCATTTTTCTCATCTTGACTTTTTTTAACTGAAACATGTTGTATAAGCCCCTCTGAAACTTTGGATATATAGAGGGACATTTATATCCGCGAGCAACGGGCCAAGCGGACATGCTTGCATGCCCATTTGGCGACTGCCGCGAGAGCCAAATGCCCCGTCACTTGCGGGAGTATTTGGCATGTCGCCTCCAAAATAATGAAATGTGAGGTAATGACATATGTCAGAGAAAAGATGTTATACAGTAAAAGAGTTACAGGAAATTCTTGGAGTCAGCAGACCGACAATATATAACCTTCTGAAGAAAAATGAGTTCCGGTGGATCCAGCTGGATGGCGGAAAGTACCGTATTTCCAAAAAGAGCTTTGATGACTGGCTGGATAAGCTGCCGGAATCTTCCAACTAATCTCCTATCCGGATGAAAAATCGACTCTCCGCTCCGCTTCGGTCGGTGCTAAACGAATGCCACTGGCATTCAGCACCCTAAATTTTTTTGAAAAAGTGCGGTATGGTATGGGAAGAAGGAGGAAAACTTCATGGATGAGAAGGGAAAAATGAATACCGAGAAATACGAAGAACTGATAAAGGAAGTGGAAGCAAACAGCCCATACAAAAGGCTGTCTTCTGCGAAAAAGAAATGGATGAGTGTTTCTGAGATGGGCGAGCTCCTGGGGCTTAAAAAGACGGATCGGTATTGGCTGGTACATAAAAACTTTTTTGAGACCAAAGAGATTGCCGGAAAGATGCGGGTCAATATTGAGAGTTTTGAAAAGTGGTATGCGAATCAGATTAAATATCATAAAGTCAACGGAGAAGAACCGGGAAAGGAATTGAAAGAATGGTCTTATTCTGTTCCGGAACTTGCAGAAATGCTGGAAGTTACGGATGGTGTCGTTTATGACCTGATCAAGCGGAATAATATCGAAGTCGTGATTGTGGATTACTGGAAACGTGTACCAAAAGCTGCATTTCAGAAATGGTATGACGGACAGTCCAGATACCGCACGAAGGATGATAAAAAGAGGGATGCCGAAATGGAGGCCGCTACTCTCACTATGCCGGAAATGGCCAGACAGCTGGGAATCACCAGAAATCAGGTATATGGCATCCTGAATAGTCAAAAGTATCAGCATTTCTTTGAGTTCGTCACGATCGCTGATCGAAAAAGAATCACGAAGGAAAGCTTTCAGAAGTTTCTGGAAGGGCAGGATGAATGTCATCTGGATCCGGCGAACGATTATGAAGAACTGGCAATGGAAGAAAATGTGGCACTGGCGAATTATCGGAGAAAGAAACTGGCACAGACCGGGGAACGAGGAAGGAATGGCAATCTGCAGTATCTTACTATAGATGAAGCAGCCTTTATGGCAAAGGTCAGCCGGTCCATGATAAATGTCTGGTACACAAAAGGATATTTTCCGGTTGTAAAAATAAGGAACCATGTTCGGATCAAACGAAAAGAATTTGAAGCGTGGCTGGAAAAGAGAAATATAGAAGGGGGTTGTTAAATTATGGCATCGATCAGAGAACGAAATGGAAAATTTAATGTAATCTATTCCTATACTGATGCAGACGGGAAACGGAAGCAGAAATGGGAAACTTATGCTACAAAGGCAGAGGCAAAGAAACGCAAGAAAGAAATTGAATATAAAGAAGAAATGGGATCCATGATAATCCCGCAGTGTAAAACCATGAAGGATCTTCTGGCAGAATATGTTGCCCTGTATGGGAAGGACAACTGGGCATTATCTACGTATGATGGAAATGTTTCTCTCATAAATAATTATATCCTTCCGATCATCGGGGATGAAAAACTGTCGGAGATCAATACCCGTTTTATTGAAAAATATTATCAGAGATTGTTGAAAGCTCCGGCTGTGGTCAATCCTATAATTGGGAAAAGAAAGAATGAATATGTATCTACCAGTACCATCAGAGATATCCATAAACTCCTCCGAAGCTGTTTTAAACAGGCTGTCAAATGGGAACTGATGGAGAAGAATCCTTGTATCTATGCGACCGTACCAAAACATAAAACAAAGAAACGTGAGATTTGGACTGTAGAAACTCTGATGTACGCACTGGAAGTATGTGAGGATGATCGGCTAAAGCTGGCAATGAATCTTTCCTTCTCCTGCTCTCTCCGGATCAGTGAGCTTCTGGGGCTTACCTGGGATTGTGTGGACATCTCGGAGGAAGCAATTGAGGAAAACCGGGCATATCTGTTTATTAATAAGGAATCCCAGCGAGTGAGCAAATCCGCTTTAAAAGAGCTGGATGCAAAAGATGTGCTGCTGATATTTCCGGAAAAAAGCAAGACCAATAAAACAGTCCGTGTTTTGAAAACACCGAAGACAGACAGCAGTGTCCGAAAGGTTTTCCTTCCAAAGTCTGTCGCAAAGATGCTGATCGAATGGAAAGAAAAACAGAATGAGACAAAGGAAGTTCTTGGAGATGAATACATGGACTATAACCTGGTCATGGCAAGTACGTTTGGTCTTCCTTTGGGGGATGGTGCGATCCGGAAGCCATTAAATCAGTTGATTAAGGACTATGATCTCCCACCGGTTGTTTTCCACAGTCTTAGACACAGCAGTGTTACCTATAAGCTGAAACTGAATGGTGGAGATATTAAGGCTGTCCAGGGAGATTCCGGACATGCCCAGGTCAGCATGGTTACGGATGTATATTCCCACATCCTGGATGATGACCGGAAGAAAAATGCAGAGCTGTTTGAAGAAGCATTTTATGAGAAAAAAGATCTGGATCCGCAGATGCATCCGAATACAGCACAAAACACGGTAGCGGTTCCGGAAGGCGTGGATGCAGAACTGCTTGCAAAGGTTCTTTCCAATCCGGAAATGGCAGCATTACTTGCATCATTGGCGAAGACAATGAAGTAATGAAAGTATTTGTTTATTCTGTTTTAAATAGGGAAATAATGTAATAAGAATAATATCTAATATTTGTTTAGGTATCAAAAAAAAGAGAAAAACATAAAATCTAAAATAAATTAATTGCTGTAAAATAAAGGTTTTTTAGAGTTTAGATATAGACATATTTTTCAAACATTATTATAATTAAATCAGATTAGATATTATAGAAACTTGGGATAAGAGGAGGATTCAATGAATATAAAAGAAATCAAAATTAAAAATTTCAAATCACTTTATGATGTGTCTTTCTGCCCTGGGAATATCAATGTTTTTATTGGCGCCAATGGTTCAGGAAAATCTTCTGTTCTGGAAGCTATTGGTGTGCTGAGTGCAGCCATGACAGACCGTGTGAATAATAATAGTCTTCAGCGGAAGGGGGTTCGGCTTAGTACTTCATCATTATATAAGTCGCAGTTTCGTTCTATTGAACGAAGTATGCCAACGGTTGATTTTGCCATGAGCTGGAAGAGAAATAAAAACGAGTATGAATATTCTGTACATCTTACTACACCTGCAGATGATGATACCTGGAAATATCATTCGGAAAGTGTTTCTAAAAACGGAGAAAATGTATTTGGCCGAAGTAATCGATCAAGCGTACAATTAAATAATAAGGTAGGATATTATGCTCTGTCAGAAAAACTGAACGGAGAAGAATATACAGATATGGGAAACTATATCTCTGGGTACGGAATTTATCAGCCGGATACTCTTACTCTGCGTGGAAATGTGGCAGATCCTACACAGGTTACGCCAATCGGACTGAATGGCGGCAGACTTGCTGATGCAATGGAGGATTTATTCTCGGCTGTAGATGATGAGATAATGTTTGGAGCAATGAGTATGGATGATGTTCTTGAATTAATCGAGTGGGCATCGGATATTCATATCGCAAGGCCCAAAAAGTCGAATCTGAATCCGGGAGTTCCGAGTACACGACAGGTCATCGAATTTCAGGATCGTTTTTTAAAGGATAAAGCAGTATTTACCGGATATGATGCCAGTGAAGGTGCTTTGTATGTTCTGTTTATGCTGACACTGGCTATGCATCCGGATGTGCCGGGAATGTTTGCGATTGACAGTTTTGATCATGCTTTAAATCCTAGACTGGCAAAAAGAATCACAGAAGTATTCAGTCAGCTGATAATTGAGAGCGACAAGACGGTTTTCATGACAACACATAACCCCCTTGTACTGGATGGACTGAATCTGGCGGATGATAGGATACGACTGTTTGCCATTAATAAAAATAAGTATGGGCACGCTGAATTAAATAGAATCCAGATTTCTCAAGAACTTTTAGAAACAGGACAATCCTTATCCAGACTTTGGATTAACGGACTTCTGGGAGGTGTTCCGGAACTGTTATGAAAAAGAGGATAGGAATTGTAGGTGAAGGACCGACAGATTATCTTGTACTTAAATGCATGATCGATCAGATAACCGGAGAAGAAAATGATTATCTGAGAATTCAGCCGGAACAAAATATGCTAGGCGAGTACGGAAATGGGTGGAAAGGTGTATGGAACTGGTGTGAGTCTACAGGACAGAATCTGGATAAGATTATGAAGGGTATTTCTCCTAAGATTGATATGATTGTAATTCAAATGGATGGGGACGTGGCTCGGAAAGAAAAAGAGGTTCATTGTCGGTGTGCAACTGTGGAATGTGAGCATAAGGGGAAAGTTCATCCATTAGGATGTGAAACGTTAATAGATGGCTCATGTCCAGTAGACATTCCGTGTAAAGATCATGAGAACACACCGGAAGGATATCGCAGCCATATAACACATTGTGTTTTACAATGGCTTGGAACAGATACCGAGAGAAATGATATTATTATTACGGTGCCATGTGACAGTACAGATACATGGATTGTTGCTGCTTTTGATCCTATGGAGGAGATAGAAAAAATCCAAAATCCATGGAAGGATATTATTTCCAGAAAAAAGGATTACCATGGAATAAGAATACCAGGTCATAAAAAGAATAATCGTATATACCAGCAGCTGATTCCTACTTTGGAAAGTCATTGGAAACAAGTAATTGATTTGTGTGATTCTGCTAAGTATTTTGAAAAAGCAGTAAAAGTAGCCTGGGGTGAATAAAGAAAATATCTCCATCATTTAGCAACAAAATGATGGAGATATTAATGAAATGAAGGAGATTTTGGTAAAATGGTGCCGGGCCGGCAACTGGATATGTTCGTATTTAAATCGGCTGTCGTGGTCAAAACACCATAGACAAATCAACAACAACGTTGTATAGTAATAATAGAAATCTGGTCAATTGAATATTGTTTATCATTCCCGCTTGTAAGGGGATGGTAGCCGGAAGATGATATCTGTCAGTAACAACAGAGCTTTCCCCGGATGTTAGCAGCTGCAAAGAATCTGCTAATTTTCAGGTCTTATCTGGTCTTGACAGAAAGGGTATTCAGATTACCATAATTTGATTCGAAAATAAAAAAAGTCCTTGATAATAAAAGGCTAAACATATCAGTTCTTGACGGGGATTGACAGAACCACAGAGCTCTCCTAAGCGAAGGGTCGGAGGTTCAAATCCTCTTGTCGACGGTGGGCATCGGAATGATTAGCAGAAATTGCGAAATCATTCCGATTTGTCTTTGTAACGGTAAAAAATCACTCCGTTTTACCCTCGGAATTACAAACGAAATAGGGATTCGGATAATGAAAATTTCCCAACAAAAAAGTACCTATTTCCAAAACAGGAAAATGAATTCTTCTAAGAAATTATGGCGACGATGCTGTTTTCGCCAGTATGGTTAGCGTTAAGTATTGTTAAAATCAGTACTTTCTTAGCAAAAATTCATTGAATGACAACTCTATATAAGTTATTGAATGACAATGCTCATTCACAGATCTGTAAATGGTCTCGTGAATGGGCATTTTTCTTTGCATTTAAATAGCCAAAAAAGGAGGGAATTCTAATGAATTGCAAAAAGAATGCGAACAGCAATCCGGGCGAAGAAAAGCAGCTGTTTCATCCAGAGAGTGAGAAAGTCGTAGAGATCGGACTGGAGCGATTAAGGCCATTTAAAAATCATCCATTTAAGGTCAAAGAAGATGAGGCTATGGCTCAGCTCATGGAAAGCATTGAGCGATATGGAATTATGAATCCGTTGATCGTGATGCCGACGAGAGAAGGAGTATATCAGATCGTTTCCGGACATCGAAGAAAGTATTGTGCCGAGAAGCTTGGATATACTCAGGTGCCGGTAATCATCCGATACATGAAAGAGGATGATTCAATTATCTCCATGGTAGACTCCGTGCGCCCGTAAGGCGCTTGGGGTGGACACCCAAGCGGCGTGGGTCATTATGATTTTGCTCTGAGAAAGCAATAAGAAAAATTATCAAGTGTGAAAAACACAATCTTATCGCCAACAACTAACCTCGAGTGGAAACATAAAGGGGACAACAGCACGTTTGTAAAGGCACAAGTCAGCGAAGCTTCCAAGCTGCGACTGAGTGTCGAGGCGAAAGGTACTATATGAGGATGAAGGCTACACTGCTTGAAGGAAAGTCAGAGGCTGGAGCTAACCATCTCCACACCGAAGGGAAGATGTTACGGTGGTGCATTGGCGGATTAGTATTTTGCTGTCTGCAATCCGTGGGATAATCGATGCAAGCTAGCCATAAGTAATGGAAAATGACGAAAACTCCCATACCGACAATAGTACAACTTATCATAATGATGCTAAACGGGGATTACCTAAACTGAAATGCCCATGGGCTATGAGTAATGCCGAAAGGTGATAAATCTCAAGTGTAAAAAGCAAGAGAGATGACTCTGAATATTCAGCATGGTAACGGAGCCGTCGTAGTAGTCCGCGGACCTTGGATTGACAAGGATAGCCGTAAAAACCATTCATCTTGGAATATAGCATGTATAAGACCTTTGGACTTAAATATCAAAAGAGCGTTTACAAGATACAGAGAAAATACCGTTCCGGTATGGCTGCTCCTTGCTTTTAACGGAGTATGTGTCAGCGCAGTCGTGAATCTCTACTGCGTGGCAAAGGGACTTGCTGGTCTGCTTCTTGGAGCAATGCTTGTGTGTACCTTTATCTGGTACCGCACCCGGTTCATGAACTATATCCTTTTGGGAGTTGCTGAATTCATGCTGGCAGGAGTATTGGCTGCAGGAGCATTTATCCTGGCACTTGTAACAGAAGCAAGAGACGGTGTAGGAAGATTTATTATCGGAGGTTGAGAAGATGAGAAAAGAAAAATATATTCAGTTGCCGCCAATTCCAGAAGAACTGGATGGAAATGTCGTTCGTATGATTTGGGAATATACAAAACTTCCAGAGAAGGAACAGCAGTTTGTTTATGAGCAGTATAAAGTATTAAGCGATGATCCCAGAAACGAAAGTGATGTGGACGCTGTTTTAATTAAGCCTGATTATCCGGAAAATATAGAAGAATTCGGAAATAATATGAAGGCTGTCATTGCAGAATTATTCCGGGAAGCGGTAGGATTAGCCCAATATGTTTATGAGGAATGTTTTGTAAATGGTAAAGACGTAGAAGAAATTTTGAGTGATGATCCCAGAAAGACGGAAGCTATTCTTGCAACGTATATGCTGTTTTTGAATAATGGGAACGGAGATGTAGGGATGCCGTCATAATAATTCAATAACATATAATATCACCACAGAAGAATTCTGAATTTATAAACAAAAAGACTGTTCGCAATTACCGGACAGTCTTTTTGTTATGGACATGCTGTAGATTTAATTTACGACTGCGAGTACAATATATAAATAGATCAACATAGAGAAAATATAAAAATGAGGAGAAGATATGCAGACAAGGCAGGAGGCAATACAATATTGCCATTCATTTCAAGATGTATATGAAGATTATCCTTTTCATGATGATAACTGGTGTGTTATGCGTCATAAGGGAAATAAGAAAACATTTGCGCTTATTTATGATAAAGATGGTTATGTATGGATAAATGTAAAATGTGATCCGGAATGGAGAGAGTTCTGGAGAAATGCTTTTGAATCTGTTGTCCCGGCTTATCACATGAACAAAACACACTGGAATTCTATTATCCTGGATGGCTCTATTCCGAATAAAGATATCCAGCGTATGATTGGGGAAAGTTATGATCTGACGAAAGGAAAGAAAAAATGAGGATATTAGTAGATGCGGATGCCTGTCCGGTAGTGTCCATCGTAGAAAAAACAGCAAAGAAATATGAAATTCCGGTTGTTCTCTTATGTGATACAAACCATGTTTTATACTCAGATTACAGTGAAGTAATCACAGTGGGAGCCGGAGCCGATGCTGTAGATTTTAAACTGGTCAGTCTGTGCCAGAAGGGTGATATTGTTGTAACACAGGATTATGGTGTGGCTGCAATGATTCTGGGAAAAAGTGCTTACGGTATTCATCAGAGCGGTAAATGGTATACAAATGAAAATATCGACCAGATGCTGATGGAACGTCATCTGGCGAAGAAGGCAAGAAATGCAAAGAAAAAGCATCATTTGAAAGGTCCGGCAAAACGGACGGAGGAAGATGATCAACGATTTGAAGTATCTTTGGAGAAACTCATCTCAGTAGTAGATCGAAATCCCCTACTGAGACAAAATTAGAATGAGAATGAAAAAACCTCGCTATGGTAGAAATATAATATTGTTGATATAATCACTATATGGTTCGGAGGGATTGAAAAAGAGATAATATGACATGGAGCTTCCTGTATACTTTAAAGAGTAAAGGGAATTGACCAAAAAGAATACCTCAAGTAAATTTAGATTATTACTGACCGGGCAGTTAGTAAAATCTAAAAACACAAGA
>NZ_JBQHUC010000041.1:0-21785 GCF_052065395.1 Bariatricus sp. HCP28S3_F11
CGTTGGTACGGCACATAAGCAGGGATACAATGCTTACGAAGCAATCAAAAATGCGATCTCAGGCCACCCTGATTTCATCTTTGAATAAGGGTGGTTCTGAATAGTTACAAAATTAGAGTAAATATGAAGAACAGTTTGTTTTGATTGAAGTGATTTTCGTCAAGGCAGACTGTTTTTTTGTTGCCTGCATTTAGAAAACAGATACCACAGAAAGGTTCTTTACTTTCGATGAGCTTAAACTCCATGACACAGTAATCACACTGATGGAGAATTAAAAAACAAGAAAATTTGATAAATTTCGGAAAATGATGTCCGATTTTGCATCTGCCAGTACAGAGTATATGAAGAGATAAATATTCAAAACACAGGAGGTACTGATTATGCAGAATAAATTATTTTTAAAGGCAGCCGATATATGTGAACTTCTGGAAGTAAAACAGACATCGGCTTATGAAATCATCGGAAATCTGAACAAGGAACTGGAAGAACAGGGCTACCTGACGCTTAGAGGAAAAGTTCCGACAAAGTATTTTGTGAAGCGTTTCTACGGAGTAGAAGATACTTGTGAGATTCCACAGGAAGAGGGAAAGGAATGGTTTCATGCGTAAGAGAAAAATGTATTTATCAGTGGAAGACATTGCAGAACTCTTTGGATTATCAGTTTCGTTTGCTTACCGGGTAGTGGAAAGAATGAATGCCGATCTGGCAAGCAAGAACTATTATGTGATTCT
The DNA here is from genome assembly GCF_052065395.1 of Bariatricus sp. HCP28S3_F11. Classification (NCBI taxonomy): domain Bacteria; kingdom Bacillati; phylum Bacillota; class Clostridia; order Lachnospirales; family Lachnospiraceae; genus Bariatricus; species Bariatricus sp. HCP28S3_F11. Next base: position 732 of record NZ_JBQHUC010000041.1, read on the forward strand.
CGGTCGGGTGCCAACCCGCTATGTAGAGGACAAGATCTATGGTCTGGAACATGTTGAGCAGTATTTGAAGGAGGATAAAGCGGTATGAGTATGATGCAGGAAAAAATGTATATGGATGTGGATGATGTGTGTGCAATTCTTGGAGTTTCAAAAACTTATGCATATAGTCTGATGCGAGAATACAACAAAGAATTGAAGGCAAAAGGCTATATTGTAGTAGCTGGAAAAATCTCTACGAAATTCCTGGCAGAAAAGATTTATGGCATGAAAGTCGAGGATTAGCAATGGGGGTTTACAAAGAAGGAAAAAACTGGAAAGTACAGGTCTATTACAAAGACTGGCAGGGAAATCGGAAAAGAAAACAGAAAAGAGGATTCAGGACCAAGGGTGAAGCTAAGGAATGGGAAAGAGATTTCCTGCAACAGCAGAGCCAGGGTGTGGATATTGAATTTGGAAATTTTCTGGAGATTTATTACAAAGATATGGATGTCCGTCTCAGAGAAAACACTATGTACACGAAGCGATATATTATTGACCTGAAAATCAAGCCTTATTTTGAAAAGAAGATTCTCAGTGAAATTACGGTGGCAGACGTCCGTGCATGGCAGAATGAGTTGCTGACGTATAAGGATAAGAATGGAAAAGGATATTCTCCTACTTATCTGAAAACAGTGAACTGCCAGCTGACTGCAATCTTCAATTATGCAATGCGGTATTATAACCTGCAGGATAATCCCTGCAGGAAGGCAGGAGCGATTGGCAAGAGTAAAGGAGAACCGAAGGACTTCTGGATGCAGGAAGAGTTCAATGCTTTTCTGGAGACAGTAAGTGATAAGCCGGAGACAAGAATGGCGTTTCTTTTGTTGTACTGGACCGGAATGCGTATCGGTGAATTGCTTGCACTTACTTATAATGACATCAATCTTGAAGAGAAAACCATATCAATCAATAAATCTTATCAGAGACTGAAAGGAAAGGATATGATCACGCAGCCGAAAACTCCAAAGAGTATCCGTGTGATTACGATGCCGGATTTTCTTGCAGAGGAATTTCGGGAGTATTGCAGTCATTTGTATGGAATTATGAAAAAGGAAAGACTTTTTCGGTTTACCAAATCGCATATGGAACATTGTATGGCTACCGGAATCGAGCGGTCTGGTGTAAAGCGGATACGACTTCATGATCTCCGCCATTCCCATGCCAGTATGCTGGTTGATATGGGGGTGGCTCCATTGGAGATTGCAGAACGCCTTGGACATGAAAAGGTGGAAACCACGTTGAACACTTATTCACATCTGTATCCGTCTACACAGAGTAAATTAGCAGGTTTGCTAGATAAGAAACATGAGGAAGAGGAGGAATAAGCGATGGCTGGTGACAGACATGGAAAACACAACACAACGACCATTTCTTTTCGGGTGAATTCTTATGAAAAAGCAACAATTGAAGAACGAGTGAAAGTGAGCGGAATGAAAAAACAGGATTATATCGTCCGATCATGCATTTACAATCATGTATGTGTTGTTGGAAAGAAAGAAACAATTGAGATTATCCGGTCAGAAATGAAGGAAATGAGTTTGGTTTTGGAGGATGTGGCAAAAGATTTGAAGTCTGAAAAACCAGTTATTTCAGAACCGGTTCTTGATAGTATGACAGAACGGTATCTTGCATTTTTGGAAGCAGCATTATGGATGCTGAAAGGTTCAAGTTATTTATGGGAGGATAAAAAGGATGGAAGAGAAAGTAATGAAGGATTGTAAAGTGCTGGCATTGTGTTCACAAAAAGGCGGGGTTGGCAAGACAACAAGTTGCGTGAATCTGGCAGTCGGACTTGCAAAAGCAGGGAAGAAAGTGCTTGTGATTGACAATGATCCGCAGGGAAGTATGACAGCAAGTCTTGGGTATCATAACCCAGATGAATTACCAATCACACTGGCTACTATTCTGACAAAGATTGTAGAAGATGAACTATTTGAAAATACACTGGGAATTTTACATCACCAGGAAGGAATTGATTTGATTCCGGCAAACATCGAACTCTCTGGAATGGAAGTTTCACTTGTAAATATTATGAGCAGGGAACTTGTCTTAAAACAATATATAGAAAGAATGAGAGAAGAATACGACTATATATTGATTGACTGTATGCCATCACTTGGAATGCTGACGATCAATGCACTTGCCAGTGTCGATGCAGTTATTATACCTGTCCAGGCGGCTTATCTTCCTGTAAAGGGTCTAGAACAGCTGATACGGACGATAGGAAAGGTGCGAAGACAGCTTAACAAACAACTGAAAATTGGAGGTATATTGATCACAATGGTGGATAACCGAACGAACTATGCAAGAGATATATCTGATCTGATTTTTGATACATATGGAAACCAGATTAAGATTTTTCCACAGAGTATTCCATTTTCAGTACGAGCAGCTGAAATCAGTGCGGAAGGGATCAGCATATTTGAGCATGATCCAAAAGGAAAAGTAGCGGCTGCATATTGGCAGATGACACAGGAGGTGCTTTTGGATGAAAGGTAGAAGTGCATCGAAGATAAAACTGACATATCTGGAATGATAACGATCAGATGTATATGTACAGACAAAGCCCAAATGTGAATACTTAGATTTTCTTATTTATATTACAGGAGAAATCCTGTAGCAAGTGGGGAATGGTTCGAATCCATTCCTCATTTTTTCGTGCAGAAAATGCACAGATTATTATCCTGTTTGAAATACCAGGGAAGGGTGTTGCAGGAAGAAAGGGAGGACAAAAAGAATGAATACGATTGTTTTAATGGGTAGACTTGCCAGAGATCCAGAAACTAAGCTGACATCTACGCAAAAGGGACAAACCAAAGTATCTAGGTTTCCACTGGTAGTAAAAAGAAATCGCACAAGCAAAGCATTTGTAGTGATGATCACAGCTTATGGAAATAATGCAGAATTTGTGGAGAAATATCTTGAAAAAGGAATTAAGATTGCTCTTTCCGGAGAGTTGGTAATCTCTCAGATCAAAGATGAACAGACTGGAACTGCATCCTATTATACCGAAGTCATTATGGATAATGTAGAGTTTGCAGAAGCCAAAACAAAAAAAGAAGAATCTGACGGATTTCAACCAGCAGAGAAGAGGAAGATTCCATTCGATATACCAGAAGAACTTGAACAAGAAATGCCATTTCGATAGGAGGACAAGATTTATGAGAAAATACTTTTTAGAATTATTTGCAATAGGATTGGTTGATTCAGAAGGAAGAATCAATACAGAACATATGACAAGTGATGCGCTTATGACTGCCATGAAAACAATGGAAGAGCTGACGCAAATGAAAATGGATCGTTTGGTTTTGGAAACAACAATGGAGATGATCTTATGTATGTTTGAGTCATGTGACACAGAGGAATTTACAGAAATATTAGGCAAGCTGCTTGGCGGAAAGCAGACTTCTAAAGTGACAGCTCATTTGGAAGCACTGGAGGAATTGTTGACAGAAGAGGAATATAGTAGTTTCCTTGCAGAATATCTTGGTTATTTAACCGTGAATGTAGCAGAGTTTATTAGGAGCACAATCATTGAAAATGGTTTGATGTTACTTGCCGGTTCAGGAGGAGAAGAGGATGGAGAAGAGGATGGAGAAGACGGATTATAAAATCACAGAGTTTCACAATTCGGAGTTTGGTTCCATCCGTATGATTGAAGATGGAGGCAGACTTTTATTTTCTGGAATTGATGTAGCATTTGCTTTGGGATATGCAAAACCAAGAAATGCGATAAATGTTCATTGCAAGGGGGCTCTGAAACGGGGCGTCCTTACATCAGGTGGGGTACAGCCAATGATTTTTATTCCAGAGGGAGATGTATATCGGCTGATTACAAAAAGTCGTTTAAAGTCAGCACAGAATTTTGAGAAGTGGGTATTTGATGAGGTACTTCCGGCTATTAGGAAAACAGGCGGATATTTAGAGACCGATCTTTTAGACAGGGTAAAAGATAACCCGGAACTTCTTTTGGAATTTGCCGAGAGACTTTTGGCAGAAAACAATCGAAATCGAGAATTGCAAAATCGTGTAAAGGATATGCAGCCAAAAGCAGATTATTATGATCATTTCATGATTACAGGAGAATGCACCAATATTCGAACGACGGCAAAAGAGATTGAATTTCCAGAAAGAAAATTTGTGAAACTTCTTTTAAATAGAGGATTTCTATATAGGAGTCCATCCGGCACGCTGTTACCCTATGCGGTGGAGAAGAACAATGATCTGTTTATTGTAAAAGACTATTTTAACAATGGACATCTTGGTTCACAGACATTGGTTACACCAAAAGGAAAAGAATTTTTTAAAGCGTTGTGTGCGGAGGAAGAGTAAAGAATGAAGGAGGTGGTTGCCATGATTACAGATCTGGACAGCAGTTAAATCGCTGAAAGGAGGGAAAATCATGCAGGAAGAGGTAACTCAGAAAACGGTCACGTTCTGCATTCGGACTACCAAAGTAACAGCAGATTTATTGAAAAAGGTTCTTGCTGCTTATCTGCGTCATCAGAAGCAGAAATCGGTAGAGAAGAAAGCGAAGAAGAATCAGCCGAAACAGGGAAAGGTCACGGTAAAAGAGCTGGCAAAACAAAATGCCGGGATGGTCAATATCGAGATCACAAATAAGAATATCAAGTCCTTTGAACGTTATGCCAGAAAATACGGGATCAATTATGCTTTGAAAAAAGATAAGAGTAAAGATCCACCGATGTATCTGGTGTTTTTTAAAGGACGTGATCAGGATGCCCTCAATGCTGCTTTCCGTGAGTTTTCCCAGAAACAGATTCAAAAAGCGAATAAGCCTTCTATTCACAAGCGTCTTGCAACTTACAGAGCAATGATGCCAAAGAAATCGAAGGACAAAGTAAAGAACCGGCATCAGGAGCAGAGCCGATGAAAAAGCAAATCGGTAAAAATCTGATGCAAAAATGGAAGAATAAGATCAGGGTCAGGCTGTCCGCCCTGGATAAAAAGAAACTGGTTCTTACCAATATCCCATATATCTTAACTGCTTTTTATACAAATCGGGCATCATTTCTTTACAGAAACAGTCTGGGAGAAGATATTGGGAACAAGCTATTATATGCGATGGAACATGCAGACAGGATTCTTACTGGATTGCAGCCAAGTTTTAACTGGCGTGATATGCTGACAGGAATTGTAGCAGCTGTCATTCTGAAATTACTGGTATGGCAGAAACAGTCAGATGCAAAGAAACTCCGGAAAGGAATCGAGTATGGTTCAGCCAGATGGGGAAACGCTGAGGATATTAAACCTTATATGTCGGAAGATCCCTGGATGAATATTCCATTAACAGCAACAGAAGCATTGACTATGGAAAGTAGACCTAAACAGCCAAAGTATGCAAGAAATAAAAATATAGTGGTCATTGGCGGCAGTGGTTCCGGAAAAACTCGATTTTTCGTTAAGCCGTCAGTCATGCAGATGAACTGTTCCATGGTCATTACAGATCCGAAAGGCACTCTGATCGAGGAATGCGGGAAGATGTTAGCAAAGGGACCACCTAAGAAAGATAAGAATGGAAATATTATGAAAGATAAATCAGGAAAAGTGGTACACGAACCATATGTGATTAAGGTTCTGAATACTATCAACTTTTCCAAATCGCTTCATTACAATCCATTTGCTTATATACGGTCTGAAAAAGATATCCTGAAGCTGGTTACAACAATTATTGTTAATACCAAAGGCGAAGGGGAAAAAGCTTCCGAAGATTTTTGGGTGAAAGCAGAGAAGCTGTTGTACACGGCATTGATTGCTTTTATCTGGTATGAAGGAGATGAAGAGGAAAAGAATCTGAATACCCTTCTGGATCTTTTGAATGAAAGCGAAACCCGTGAAGAGGATGAAACTTACCAGAATCCAGTGGATATGATGTTCCAGGAACTGGAAGAAAGAGATCCGCAGCACTTTGCGGTCAGACAGTATAAAAAATACAAAATGGCGGCTGGTGTTATAAGCTTGAAGAGACTTCTTAATCATTATTTTTTAAGAAATTGGAGCTCCAAGATGATTAAAAAGTCTCTTGAGGCTTATTTTTTGCCCAAAACACAAAATTGTACTTTTTTAAAAACATTCTCAAAGGATGGCAACATTTTGCCTCGCCAGTCTGGATATAGTGTAAGGAATTTTTCAAACCGACACAAAAATCCAGAGAAATTTAAAAAAGTTACGTTACTACCTTGTAAAACAGCGTCCGAAAGATGGGTTAAGTGAGAGGAACTTTTTTGAAGATCCTTACACGAACCTTGACAACGGAGCAGCCTGCCCATAGTGATACCAGATTTGAATATGCATCCAGCGTGTCTTTTCTGGCAAATACGTCCCGGAAACATCGGAACCCGGTACAGGAACGGATATGGAATGAAAACAGGCAATGAAAAACGAAAGGAAGGAGGAAAACGGATGCAGGAGAAACTTACCGCATTGTATGAGCGTCTCAGCCATGATGATGACCTTATGGGCGAGAGCAACAGTATATCGAACCAGAAGCAGATGCTTTCAGAATATGCAGAATCCCATGGGCTTACCCCGTATATCCATTTTACGGATGATGGAATATCCGGTACAAGGTTTGACCGCCCGGGATTTGTCAGCATGATGGATGCCATCAAAGCCGGGCGGATCGGGACGGTAATCATAAAGGATATGAGCCGGTTGGGACGTGATTATCTGATGGTCGGTCAGATTCAGGAAATGCTGCGACAGAAGCAGGTCAGGCTGATTGCTATCAATGATGGTCATGACAGTCTGAATGGGGATGATGATTTTCTTCCTTTCCGAAACATTATGAATGAGTGGTATGCGAAAGACACGAGCAAAAAGATCCGGTCTACCTTTAAGGCAAAAGGCAATTCCGGGAAGCACGTTGCAAGCACCACACCATACGGATATCTGAAAGACCCGGAAAATAAGGAGCACTGGATCGTGGATGAAGAGGCTGCACAGGTTGTCCGCAGGATCTTCCAGATGACGATGGACGGATATGGTCCTTACCAGATTGCAAAGAAGCTGAAAGAAGATCAGGTGGAGATCCCGGCAGTACACATGGCAAGGCATGGGGCAGGATTATGGCAGGGAAGAGTGGACGAGATCAAAGACCCCTATGCGTGGGGTTCGTCTACAGTGGCGGGGATCCTGAAAAAGCGGGAATATCTTGGTCACACTGTTAATTTCAAGACCAGAAAGCATTTTAAGGACAAAAAGAGCCATTATGTGTCCGAAGATAACTGGACAGTATTTGAGGACACACAGGAAGCGATCATTGATCAGGAAACCTTTGATAATGTCCAGAGGATCCGGAAGAATGTCCGCAGATACCCGGGCGGATGGGGAGAAGCACATCCATTGACCGGGCTGATGTATTGTGCGGATTGCGGGGCAAAAATGTATGTGCACCGGGTGAATAATGGGAAAAGAATCCCTCAATATACCTGTTCTGCATATAGCAAAGTTCCGGTTGGAACTCTCTGCCCGACACAGCACAGGATCAATGCGGATATTGTGATGGAGCTGATAAAAGACCTGCTGAAAGCTATCGCAGAATATTCCCATTTGAACCGGGAAGAGTTCATTGAGACAGTGAAGACAACACAGAGTTCCCAGCAGTCCAGTGAAATCGTGAGGCTGAAAAACAGGCTGGCAGAAGCGAAAAAGCGTCTGCAGGAACTGGAAAAACTGATCTGCCGGATATATGAAGATAATATCCTCGGTAAGCTGCCGGATGAACGTTATGCAGTCCTTGATGGGCAGTATTCCAAAGAACAGAAAGAACTGACAACGGAAATCACAGGATTGGAAGCAGAGATTGCCGGATATGAAAATGGCAGACGTTCAGCGGAAAGATTTATTGCACTGGTGGACAAATACCAGAATTTTGATGAACTGACCACTTATATGCTCAATGAGTTCGTGGAAAAGATTCTGGTGCATGAGAGGGACAGGAAAGGTAGCCAGCAGACCACACAGGAGATCGAGATTTATTTTAATTTTGTGGGAAGGTATCTTCCACCTCATTTTGGGGAAGTCCAGCTGACACCGGAAGAGGAAGAAGAATTACGGAAGCGGGAAGCCAGAAAGGACAGGCTGCACCAGAATTACCTGAGGCGGAAGGCAAATGGCAAGCAGAAAGAATATGAAGACAAAGTAAAAGAAAAAAGGAAAGCCGAGATCGAGGCAAAGAAGGAAGCAATCCGGCAGGAAGATATTGCGAAAGGCGTGTATGTTCCAGTGTCGATGCTTCCGGCTGCAGAACCAAGGAAAGGGGTGGCAAATGCATGAAAGAATTAAAACCGATGGTACATGATGAAAAGAACGGACTGGATTATATCCTTGTGGGAGATTATTATATCCCGCTGATCCGTGTGGCGGAAGAAACCAGAGATATTGGTTTCTATGGAAGCCTCCGCAGGAATTATCTGAAAGACTACAAGCAGGCATTGTATTCCCAGCTTATGCTGACCGGGAAGCTCTGGTCGTATCTGGCTGACCTGAATGAAATCTGCGTGGAACGCAGGGACACCATGATGGATCAGATTATGGAAGCGGAGGGTGTCACAGAGGAATTAAAGGGAAGGGATCAGATGGAATGGCTCCGCAGGGTAAATAACATCCGCAACAGAGTGGATGAAGTAATCCTGACAGAACTCGTCTATGTATAGGGGGATGCTTATGAGATACCGGATTGAATACGCAGATGGTCGGTGTTGTAATTTCGCCAACAGCCGGAAAGACCTTCTGGAATGGCTGAAACTCTTAAAGGATGAAGAGATTACAGATATTCGGAAAATCTACAAAAACGGTGTGACAGATTCCGTACTTGAGAAGTATCGAAACTATGTGAACAGAAATGCCGAATAGGAAGGAGAAGACAGGATGAAAGCCATACATTTTATTTTTAAAATCATGTTCCTGCCTGTGATGGTTGCTCTGGGAGTCATAAGACTGTTTGCGGAGTTCCTTACAGGAATATCAGCAGTCATCTTCCGGGTAATTGCAGGAATCTTTCTTCTGACCGCCCTGCTAAGCTATGGCTTGGGGCTGGAAAGTTCCGGGGAATGCCTGAAAATGGTATTGGCTGGCTTCCTGTTTTATCTCCTGCCATGTACGGTTGAAATTGTGATTGCGGGAATCGTCTTTTTAGAAGAATGGATTCGCTCTTTTACGTAGGAAGAGGGCAGAAAGGGACACGATTATGAAAAGAGAATTAGTGGAAAGCTACTTCGACTGGAATGAGATCAGGCTTGAGGCATATTTACGGATTGATCCTCAGCTGATTGAACTGGAAGGGGAATGCGAGAAAACGATGGATGAATTAAAGCCATACATTGAGAAATATGGTCATGAATTCTGGACGATCATTGATCGGATCATATCGGCAAGACACGCAGTAGAAGCGTATATCAGCCGGGAAATGTATATTCGGGGGTTTCTGGATTATGAACGTCTGGTGTGTGAGATAGAAAGGGATGTATGAAGGTGAAAGAGGAAGCATTAATGGAATTTGTGGATTTTATCATTCAGGAACGAATGCAGAAAGCGTTCAGCGAGATGAAAGCAGGAAAAGAGCCGGGGCGAGAAGATGAGATTGAACGGAAGTATCAGGAGGCGGTTGCACTGCTTCCAGCGGATAAGGAACAGGCAGTCCGGGAATATTGCGATGCTATTTTTGATAGTGGGGCAGAAGCCGAGCAGTTCTTTTATAGGTTGGGGTTGAGGGATGGGATTCGATTGAAGAAAACTATAAAAACAATTGTTAAAGAAGTTGTGAATACATGAAATATACAAAGGATTAATAATCTGTTGAAGTTCTAATGAGTAAATGATATAGTATTAATGGTATACTATGGGCATTTTATTGAACTTTTTATGAAAAACAAGATGATTCACTTAATTTATACAGAGTAATACAAAAGTTCTTGGATGACCACATGGAAAAGTGTGAATATCTTAAAGGGAGGATAGTATGGCTATCAAATTTGTATCTGTGAAGTGCCCCGAATGCGGAGCTACCCTTGATGTTGAGGAAGGGAGAAAACAATTATTCTGTTCTTATTGTGGAACAAAAGTGATGATTGATAACGATAATGAATATATTTATCGACATATTGATGAGGCAGGAATTAAACAGGCTGAAGCAGATAAACTGATCCGATTAAAGGAATTAGAATTAGAGGAAAAAGAGAATGAAAAAAGTCGCAAAGGTCGTTATCTTGCATTTGCAATCGCAGGTGGTTTAGCTGCGATTGGTGCTTTATCTGAATTTATTGCTCCTGAAAATCTATTTGGTATGGGGGCAATTGTTGTTGCTATGTGGATTGCGCTTTTTGCGGTTATCAATGGAGATGATAAAAAAAAGAAAAAGGCAAGAAGGATAATCTCATCTAATGAAGTTCAGATTTCAGAAAAAATGCAGGATTATGAAGAAAAAAACTATAACAGTGTAGTTGCGTTATATAAAGCTGCAGGATTTACAAATATTAATATTGTTCCCCTCTGTGATTTAAATATTTTTACTTCAAAGAAAAATGGTCAGGTGGAAGATATTACAATTGACGGGGACAGTGACTTTGATGAGGGAGATGTTTTCTCGAAATTGTCTAATGTCACTATTACATACCATTCTATGAAATAGGAAGGGAAAAATTATGAAGTGTTCAAAGTGCGGAGCTATATTAGCAGATGATGTGTTATTCTGTCGAGAATGTGGAGCAAAAATAGAAAAGAAAAAAAGATTTTGTCGAGAATGCGGTTCAGAACTTGCAGATGGAGTAAAGTTCTGTTCCAACTGCGGAGCAAAGGTCAATTTCATGGAGGACATTGAAATTAATACAACATCGTCTCAAGCATCAACGACTGAAGAAATCCATGTTGGAGATTCGGAGCGTGGGGTGGAGAATTATGAAGAATCACAGACATCCGTAGAGACAGAAAATGTATCTGATGAAGAGAATATCAGCTATGTTTACAGTAGTATTCCTCAAAATAAGAAAACTCAAAATAGTTCTTTGAATTCAAAATCTATTGGGGATAAAATTAAGTCAAAAGCACATGATAAGTGGAACAATCTTGATCATTTTTGTAAAATTGCTACAGTGGGAATGGGAGTTGCAATTATACTACTCTTAATTGCTATTTTTTCACATAGAGGTCTTCCAATTCTTGTATCAATCCTTCAGATTGGAGGATTGGTAGTAGCAACGCTATTGCATAAAGGAATTATTAAGAGTCAAAAGAGTTGGTTAAAATATGTGGTATTGGTAGCGGCAATTTCATTTACTGTCCTGAATATCATGAGTTATTCGGCAGGAAAATCTAAGGCAGTTACTACACCAACGACAGACAACCCTACTCAGTCGTCGCAAAACGAAGAAAGCGAACCAACAGAAATACCAGTTGTTGAAACTAATTATACTATCGAAAAAGGAACACAGTATGCATTCATGTCCGATGAGTGGAATGTTTATATTGCCACTGCTATATCAGATTCTATTGTTAAGATTGAGCACTGGGATAAAACAATGGCTAACACCAAGAAAATGTCATACAGTGAAGATATTGGAAGTTACAAAATTAATGACAGCGAAAATGGATTTTCTTGGATAGATGATGAACACATGGCATTTACACTTATTTTCCAGGATAAAAATAACAGTCGTGTTAAGAAACCGGAATCTCATGTTTTTACTATTAATGTTAGCGATAGTGATGTATGCAAAGGGACGGATTATGATGAAAAAATCGCCTGCTACTCATATACCAATGATGACTGGCATATGTATCGAGCAATTCCCCTTTCAGATCATTTGATTAAGATTGAGTGTTGGTCAAGAACCAGTTCTCTTGATAAGTTCCTCTTTGGATGGGATTGGTGTGTAATTGACACTAATAATACAGATACTGATTTTGAATGGACAGATGAAGAACATACAGCTTTTACAATCACAACAAAGGATCCTGATAATAGTTCCTACTGGAAGAAAGATGAATTTGTTGTATTTGAGTTAGAAAATGAGGGATACAAATATCCTGATGTAATTACATATCTGGGACGTCAGGCAGTTGGAGACGATGAAGCAAAGGTTCCAGATTCAGCATCGGGTTATAAGTATGAGGACTATAAAGACGTACAGGATAGTCTTTCCTCTGCAGGCTTCACCAATATCAAGACGGAAATCCTTTATGATATTGTGTTGGGATGGACAGATGAGGGAGAAGTTGAAAGTGTTTCTATTAATGGACGCACTGATTATGAAAAAGGAGAAGTGTTTAAACGAGATGCTCCTATAATCATTACCTATCATATGAAAGAAGAGGATGATCCGAGTAAACCTGAAGAGAGTAAAAACTCTGAGCCGACAAATAATAAAACAACCGAAAAATCGGACAGTAAAGAAACTTCTTTGGAGAACCTTACAGTAGATAATTGTCCAGAGCTTGCATCTATGCTTTCAAACAAAGCAGAAATAGATGAATCCTATTCTTCTTTTGCAACTAAATATAAAGGTAGAATTATTGAATTTGATGGAAGAATAGATTATTGTGCAAAACATGAAAATTATAATACAAGATTTGATTATCTTGTAAGTTCTGGTGATTATAATCCAGATCATCAAGTAGGTCCATCTTTCAAATTTGAAGATGTGAATTACTATGATTTGAACACAGATCTGGATACTGTAAGTGTAGGGTTAAATGTTCATATTGTTGCAGAAGTTAGATCTTTTGATAGTAATAGTGGACTTTTCTATTTAGAACCAGTTTCAGTAACAGGAAGATAATAATTGAATAATGCGTAACCCAAAGGGCATCAACCGTAAAAAAGTTGGTGCTTTTTGTTTTGTTCATTAATGCTCAGAGAGGATGAAAAGAAAAACTGAATATGACCGGTAAGGTCAAATATGAGAGCCGATGCGAGTGGACTTTTTTCCAAAAAGTGACAAAGTGTCGGCTCTTATTTTTTGAGAAAATCCGACTTGAGGATTTTTGAAAAAACGGGCGAGATGGAAATTCCGACAGATGGGACAGTGTCGGAAATTTCATTTTGTCCGGCGGGTGTGCAGAGGGCGAAGCCCTTTGTGCAGGGAATGCAAAGGGGCGGCAGCTCCATGCTGGGGTTAAGGGGCAAAGCCCATTATCGGGTCAAGGGTGAAACGCCTTGCCCAGTGATTTGATGCCTGCGTCAAGTCGTACTGGGTATTATCTGGCGAATTGTGTTACCAAAAATCATTTTCGGGAATGACCGCCACATGAAAAAAGCTTGTGAAACGCAAGAGGCAGATAATGGAAAGACCACAGAGGAGGGCAGAATGGGAAAAAAGAAAAATGAAAAAATGCAGAATTGATGAAAGGGGGAATCAGAAGAATGAGAGCTACAAGGCATAATGGCAGATCGGGGAAACATGGTGTTTATAATCCAAAGCACAATGACAGAAAATTCGATATTGCCAACAGCGAGCATATTGATGCGGAGAGGGAAAAGCAGAATATCTATTGGGACTGTTACCGGGGATATGTCCAGAATCCTTCGGATGAGACACTTAGGAATTGGGGAGCGGTCGAGCCGGAGGCAAGTTTTCATGATATTGAGAAGATGTATTATGAAGATCATTACAGCGATTTTATAAAAGGGCAGAATGCCAGAAATGAGAAAAACCGTCACCCGGAAAGAAACCGGACAACGGAAGATCTGCTGAAAAATAAAATGACCTGTCCGGAAGAAACGATATTCCAGATAGGAAAGGAAGGGGAGCATATATCGGGAGAACAGCTTTTTCATATTGCGGATTCTTTTATGAAAAGGTTCGAGGGGATGTTTGGAGACCATGTGCATATTTTGGATTTTGCACTCCACATGGATGAGACTACTCCCCATATCCATGAACGTCACGTGTTTGACTGTGAGAATAAATATGGGGAACTGTGTCCGCAACAGGAAAAGGCATTGGAATCACTTGGCATTCCTCTTCCTGATCCAGATAAGCCCAGAGGAAGAAACAACAACCGGAAGATGACTTTTGATCTGATCTGCAGGAACCTTCTGTTTGATGTTTGCAGACAGTATGGGCTGGATATCGAGGAAGTGCCGGAATATGGCGGAAAGAAGTATCTGGAAAAGCAGGAGTTTATCATACAGGCACAAAAAGAAAAGATTGCCCGGCAGGAACAGATGATAAAGGAACAGGAAGAGAAAATTATGGATAATGAAACCCTGATCGATGAAGTGTCGGAGATTGCTTATGACAAGGCGGTGGAAGTCGTTACGGAAAAAGTAAGGGCACAGACACAGGAAGAGGATATCAGGCTTCTGGATCAGCTTTGCAATAACATTGTCCAGAATCCAAATAATTCTGATAAGGCAAAAACAATTACCAAAAATGTGATTAAGATGGCGAAAGATAAATTACGGAATGCAGCAAATGCAGTTATTGAAAAAGTGCAGAAAACTCTTCAGGAGCCAGAGGTCAGAAAAGCAAATACGGAACAGATCAAGAAGAAGGCAAGGACGAGTGTCCTTGAAAAACTGGCTGACAATAAAAAGCGGGTCGCAGAAGAAAATGCTGCCAGAAGAAAAACAAAAACGAAATATCATGACAGGGATTCCCTGTAAAGAGCATTTTGATTTATTCAGTTTTGGATAAAAGTCAGGATGCTCTTTTTTTATTTTGAACCCGGTCATATCTGAACGGGTTGGAAAGGAAGTGGATAAAAAATGAATGTGTTTGAAGAAGTAAAGCAGAATGTGACGGTCAGGCAGGCTGCGGAGCTTTATGGATTTAAGCCCAACAGGAGCGGATTGATCCGGTGCATCTTTCATAATGACAGTACACCGAGCATGAAAGTAGACCGCAGATATTACTGTTTTGGGTGTGGATGTACCGGGGATGTGATTGATTTTACAGCGCATCTCTTCGGACTAAAATCCAGAGAGGCTGCTTTGAAGCTGGCAGATGATTTTGGGATTCCCTATGGGAACAGGGCAAGGGATTCTCCCAAAATTGGGAAAAAGTCTCTGGTGAAAGAAAAAGGGAAGACACCAGAAACAGACTGGAAAACAGGATGCGACAGACTTACAAAAGCATATCTGGATTACCGCTCACTGCTTCTGGAATGGAAAGAATGTTATGCACCCAAAACACCAGAGGAAGAATGGGACGGGCATTTTGTTACCGCATTGAGGAAGCTGAGTATCGTTGAATACTATCTGGATATTCTTCTGTTCGGTGATGAAGAGGATAAGAAAATGCTCGTCAAGGAAAAAGGAAAGGAGGTGGAAAAGATTGAGCGAGAATGTAAAGGAGCAGGACGCTTTGCAGGTGATGGAGCAGATGGCGGATGTGGATGCCATAAGGGAGATCCGATCCCATCTGGCGGTGACAAATCAGGGAACCGTCAAAGGGACGATGCAGAATTATATGATCGTGCTTCGGGAAGATCCGCTCCTGAAAGGGAGCCTGAGATTTAATCTCCTGAACCAGAGGATCGATATCGTAAGGAAACTCTGGTGGAATGATGGAATCATTTCTATGACAGATGCTGCCAGAGATTTCTTTTATCTGTATTTTGAACAGTTTTATAGTCTGGGCAATGAGAAAAACATGGATAAAGCACTGAGGGCGGAAGCAAACAGCAAACAGTATCATCCGATCTGTGAATACCTGAACCGCTTAGAGTGGGATGGCACAGAACGTATCCGTTATGTATTGAAACGGTATATGGGGGCAGATGATTCGGATATGGTCTATGAATGCCTGAAGCATTTTATGATGGAAGCACTGCTCCGTATTTTTAAGCCGGGGTGTAAGGCAGATGAAATGCTCTGCCTTGTAGGAACACAGGGGGCAGGAAAATCTACATTTTTCCGGTTTCTGGCTATTAAGGATGAGTGGTTTTCAGATGACTTGAGGGATTTGGGAGATAAAAAGATTTATGAAAAGCTCAGGGGTCACTGGATCATGGAAATGTCGGAGATGATTGCTGCGATCAGTGCAAAAAGCAATGAAGAGATCAAGTCCTTTTTGAGCCGGCAGAAAGACACATTTCGGAATTCCTATGGGAAATTTGAAGAGGACAGACCGAGGCAATGTCTGTTTGCCGGGACAACCAATACAAAGCAGTTTCTGCCTTTTGACCGTACAGGAGCAAGACGTTTCCTTGTAATCGAGGTCGATTCCTCAAAGGCGGAAAAACATCTTCTTGATAATGAAGAAGAATCGAGGGCATACTTCGACCAGCTTTGGGCGGAAGCAATGGTCATCTTCCATTCCTGCAAGGACAAAGGCAGCCTTCTGAAACTTCCAAAAGAAATGGAGGGGCAGATCATTGAATACCGGAAGCAGTTCATGCAGGAAGATACGATGGCAGGACAGGTTCAGGGATGGCTGGATGGATATGCCGGGACTTATGTCTGCTCCAGACAGATCTGGAAAGAGGCATTTAACCATTATGATGGCGAACCAAAGAAATATGAGACAAATGAGATATGCCAGATCATGGACACACAGATCATTGGATGGAAAAGGGGAGGTTATCATCGTTTCTCAAAAGAAGGATTTGGTACACAGCGGTGCTGGATCAGGGAGGGAAAGGATGAAACAGAGACTGTCAACCAACCGGACAAAGATGGCTTTATAAAACTTACGGAAGGTGAGCAGATGAAGATACCTTTTGATTAGCCTGACAGGGAGAGGATGGTCATAACAGCTGAATTTCCATTTTTTTGACTGTTTGTGTACTGGTTGTTGACATTTTTGTTGACTGGGAAAAGCCTTTAAATATCAGCTTTTTCAGCACATTTCTTAACTGTCAACAAAGATATTAAAAAAAGAAAATATTATTTTGAGTAGGGATGACTTTGATAAAGAGATTATTTTATTAAAAGTTTCAAGTGCCTTGTTGACATTGACGGAGAGACAGAATTCCAGATCGAGATATAGTCCCGGCTGGGATAATAACTGTCCTCTCTCTGTCGGGCAAATGAATTGCAAAAACAGGCAAAAAAGAAAAGACACCCGCATTGAGCGAGTGCCTAAGAAAAAAAGGTGATGTTATAAACAAATTAGTGAGAGGATTCAATACAATAAATAATTGATGTTGAAAATAGTACCGTTGTTTTGATTACTGATGAATATCTTCTTCGTAATCTGGTGTATTATCTGTAAGGACTTCATTTGAAGATGAATCATTGCTTGGAATCATAGCTACTGCAAGACATCCAAATAAAGTCATTAATGTAATACAATGCTCTTTTTTGAAACCTTTGATATTTGATGGTAAATTTTTTAATAATTCTTTCATGTTAGAAATCTCCTCTCGTATTTGTTATTGTTTCACATCAGCACCTCTCTTTCTTTGTTTATGCACCTATTGTAACAGTAGAAAAGACAGAAATAAATGACTATTTTGGCGGAATAGGAAATCTATTTCTTCAAAAATGGCGGAATAGAAAGGAGACGTTTATGGGACAGGTTATGAATCAGAAAACGGAAAGCAATACATTTACAAAAAGGATCGGGCAGACAACCTATGTTGTCCGATTCCATTATAGTGAGAACGCAAGAGAGACGATGCAGGAGAAAATCAACCGGATGCTGGTGAATGAAGTCAATCGTTCGGACTTCATGGAAACAGAGGAAATAATGGATGAGTAACCTAGTGGTTGTAACAACAAAGAACGTTTTCATCAGTATTTTAGCTGTTTTACCCTTGATTTGACACGAAAAAGTGCCTTTTTTGATGAAAAAACTATTGACATTTTGTTTCAGGCAAAACAGCCAAAAGTATTCTTATTTCCTGTGGTGCGAGGCTGGCACCATTTGATATAGCAGAACTTCGTGAGATCATGTCTTATGATGAAATGGAACTGGATAAGATCGGGGACAGGAAAAGATGTTAAAGACATCTGTAGAAGAGCCGGAAAGAATAAAAGACATTGGATATGTGCTTAAGATGGTTACAGATAAGGATATTATACCGGATGAATTCCGTGAACTGTATGAGACTTTTTGTAATACTTTGAAAATCAGAAGATAACGAGGTGATGTCATGTCACAATTTAATATAGATGAAATTGAAAAGCGTACCCTTTCCGGTCTGAAGGATTTTCAAAGAGCGACTGTGGAGAGAGTGGATTATCTGTTCCGGCATAATCAGAATCGTGTGCTTGTAGCAGATGAAGTGGGTATGGGAAAAACTCTTATTGCCAGAGGAGCAATTGTAAAGACAGCAAGACTTAGAATCGAAGAGAAAGATGATCTGTTTAAGGTAATTTATATCTGCTCTAATCAGAACATAGCAAATCAGAATATCAGAAAACTTGATGTAACAGGAAAGAATGCCATCGGCTCAGTATCAGATACCAGACTGTCTATGCAGCATTTAAAGATTACTGAGCAGGAAAATGATCCGCAGATAAAGGAAGGTTTTATACAGCTTATCCCACTTACACCGGAAACATCTTTCCGCATGACCACCGGAGGTGGAAGTGTGCAGGAAAGAGCACTTATGTATGCCATTTTAAGGAGAATGCCGGACTTTAAAGGACATGCAGCTTCTCTTGAAAAATTTATGATAATGGATGCTGTAAAAGCATGGGATGGATGGGCAAAATGGAACTTTGAAAATCGTGTGGCAGAATGCGAAAAGATGACGAAGGGTGTCTATCCACAAAATGTGATAGAAAAAATCCTTAATTATCAGGAGTATGAAAGTATAAGGGACATGCTGCTTAATCATTTGCATGAAAGAAGATACAATAAACAGCTTACATATTCCAATTACTATGTGATGAATAAGCTTCGTGTGATGTTTGCG
Source organism: Bariatricus sp. HCP28S3_F11 (assembly GCF_052065395.1). NCBI lineage: Bacteria > Bacillati > Bacillota > Clostridia > Lachnospirales > Lachnospiraceae > Bariatricus > Bariatricus sp. HCP28S3_F11. The sequence continues at coordinate 19,599 of NZ_JBQHUC010000041.1, forward strand.
AGAATCAGTGTATCTATGCTTGAGCCGGATCTGGTAATCATGGATGAGTTTCAGAGATTTAAGTTTCTTTTGTCATCCGATGACAGTGAGCTTGGTATTCTTGCACACAGTTTCCTTAGTGGACATGATACAAGGGTACTTCTGTTGTCGGCTACACCATATAAATTGTATTCTACCCTTGAAGAGATAGATGAAAATCAGATTGATGAGCATTATGCAGAGTTTTTTCAGGTTATGAACTTTCTTTTTGATGATGAAGTCAAAGACATTAAATTCAAGGAAGTGTGGAAGAATTATTCCCATGCTCTAAGTGAGTTGAAGGCAGGGGACAGTGCAATTATCCGTATGAAGGAGCTGGCAGAAAATGCTATGTATCAGGGAGTCAGCAGGACAGAGCGTATATCTGTCATGGATTCCGGTGATTATACGGATGACAGCAGCGTGAAGCATCATTTGCAGATAGATGAAAATGACATAAACTCCTATATACAGATGTCACGATTGCTGTCAAAAACGGATTCAAATCATTCTTTACCGGTAGATTATGCAAAGAGCTGTCCGTATCTTATGTCCTTTATGAAGAAATATAAGATTAAAGAGCAGATTGAAAAATATTATATAAAACATCCTGATGAATTTGGAAGTGAAAGAGAACAAAGTCTCTTGTGGCTGAATCGCAATAAAATCAATAAATATGATGAACTGCCGAAAACCAATGCAAGGCTTGAGGCACTGAAAGAAAAAGCATTTACCGGCGGTGCAGAAAAATATCTGTGGATTCCTCCATCACTGCCATATTATGAGATGCAGGGAGCATATAAAAACAGCAAAGGCTTTTCAAAAATACTTGTATTTTCTGCATGGGAGATGGTTCCACGAATGATAGGTGCGCTTGTTTCCTATGAGGCGGAAAGACTTACAGTTGGAAAACTGGTACATCAGATAAAGAATCAGGATAAGAAGAATACGGGGTATTTTGCGGAAGGTTCGAGACGATACCCGGTGGCAAGGCTCAGGTTTAATGTTTCAAATGGAGAAGTAAGAGGCATGAGCCTGTTTGCACTGCTTTATCCTTCAAAGACACTTTCTGATATGTATTTACCGATTGAGTCATTGAATAATCATGAATCATTAGAAGTAATAGAGAAATCTGTACGGCTGAAACTGAAAGAGAAGCTTGCGATAATCGAAGAAAAGTATGGTGATTCTGGTAACAATAAGGAAGATGCCAGGTGGTATTATCTTGCACCGATGCTCATGGATGGAGTCATCTATGCAAAGCATTGGATAGAGGATATTGTGTGGGAAATGAATACAGACGAAGAGGATACAACATTTGAGGTCAGAAGCAGTTCAAAGGATAAGAGAAATAAGGGCTTTATTGCTCATATTGATAAGCTAAGAAATTATTTGGATGCCCCGGAGGAGATTCATCTTGGAAGAAAGCCGGAGGATCTTCTGGAAACATTGGTAAATATGGTACTGGGTTCGCCAGCAATATGCATTTATCGTTCTAATGGAAGAAGCACAGCCAGAGCAACATCGCTTGCAAAGGTATTTGTCAATAATTTCAATTTGCCGGAGTCAACAGCTATCATTGATCTTGCTTATGGCAGATGCAGGGATGATAATTCCCACTGGCAGAATGTACTTAAATACTGTAAAGATGGCTGTTTTCAGGCAATGATTGATGAATATATCCATATGCTGAAAGAAACAGCAGGTTTTCAGTCGGATGGAAATCAGTATCAGATCGTGCATGACATGATGATGGATTCATTGAAAATACATACAGCCACCTATATCGCTGATACTTATCCTGATTTCAAAAAGCGTATTAATGGAGCTGACAGGAAGAGTGATGGATGTCGAATAAGGTCGAGTTATGCAGTTGGATTTACAAAGGATGCAGGTGATAATTCCAAGGTAGTCATGCGTAAAGAAAATATCAGAAATGCCTTTAACTCACCAATGCGTCCATTTGTGCTTGCCACAACATCAATCGGACAGGAAGGACTGGATTTTCATAATTACTGCCGAGTGATTATGCACTGGAATCTTCCAAGTAATCCCATAGATGTAGGACGGATTTTGCGGACATTCAAAATAAAAAAGAATGTGGAGGTAACAGACAATGGCAAAATCATTATTTGAGGAACTGGGCGGCAAATACGAAAGGCAAGGGGA
>NZ_JBQHUC010000042.1:0-21433 GCF_052065395.1 Bariatricus sp. HCP28S3_F11
CTACGTTGGTACGGCACATAAGCAGGGATACAATGCTTACGAAGCAATCAAAAATGCGATCTCAGGCCACCCTGATTTCATCTTTGAATAAGGGTGGTTCTGAATAGTTACGAAAAAGGAAGTATTATGAAATTACAAAACAATGGCATAAGTACAACTTGTTTAAAATGGATAGCACTCATATGTATGGTATTTGACCATGTTGCTGAATTTATACCATATATGCCGATATGGTTTCGATGGATAGGTAGAATTTCGGCTCCTATTTTTGTTTTTTGTATGGTAGAAGGAATTAAATATACAAAAAACAGAAAAAAATATCTCATTCGGTTATATACAGCCAGTGTGATTATGGCTGTGATTCAGACCTTTACAGGGGTAAGTAATAACTATTTTTTACCATTATTCTGTACAGCATTTTTTTTGAAAATTATCATTGAAAAAACAAATATTAAACGAAGAATTATACTATATATTACATGGCAAATTCTAAGTTTTTTGATTATATTATCAATGTGTTATTTTTACGATGAGAACCTGATTACAATGAAGTTAATACCAGCATTGTTGGGTTCATATATGTTTAGTGAAAGCGGACTTTTTGCATTAATAGAAGGATTATTATTTTATTATGCATATAATAATAAAAAAAGAATTACGATTTTGTATTCAGTGTTTTGTGGAATATTTGCATTGTTTAGTTTGAAAGCATACATTCCAATAGCACTAAGTTATATTCAAAATATTCCTATAATCGGAGATGTAATTAGTGAATTCATTGAACTAGCATTAATGGGATATTTTGAAGCTTTTGCTCCTATTTATAATGGTGGCTCACCATTATTGGATAACTATCAGTGGATGCAAATTTTTGCATTACCAGTTTTGCTCTATTATAATGGGGAAAAAGGAATGGGTATGAAAAAATTCTTTTATATTTTCTATATTTTACATATTTGTATTTTATGGGGAATTAGTACATACATTTTTTAAGTTCAGGTTGTAAGGAAACGGATAAGATGTTATGTAAGACACCGCCAGCGGTCACACGCTGGGCGGTGTTTTTCATGCCTATCGGCTATCTCTGTCAATGGATTTCTTACGCTGTCTTTGCGGTGGTTTTTGTTTGTTGCGTTCCTGTATCTCACGCAGATGTTTTAGCACGCTCTGCTTTTCGGGCGGTTTGTGTTGTTCTTTAGAGGTGGCTGTCGGCTTCCTGCTGACTTGGTATTCCCACTCGGCAAGGTCATGGTTGTACTGTTCTACAACGCTTTCCATTTCTCGGAAAGTACGCATAAAAACTTGCACATCAGGATAACCGTCCGCTTTGAGTGTATCGGGGATTTTATCCAGCCTGTCGGCAATCTCCGTTTCGGTTTCTTTGATTTTTACCTCCAACGCTTTTCGTTCTTTACCTTTGAAAAGCCCCTTTGTATCGGCAAGCTGCTGTTTCAACTGTGGCAGAACTTTATCTCGCAAGTTTTTGATTTTTACCGCCTTATCCTGTACCTTTATCATCAGGTTTCGCATATGGCGGAACTCTGCCATATCAATATCAAGCGTAGGCTTGGGCGGCATATCTTTTTCCCGAATAAGTTTTTGCAGAAAATCTTTTGCCTTTGCTACAATCCCACGGAACAGATTAGGCAGCCAGCCTTTGCTTTTGATAGATTGGCTTGCTTTTTCGTGTATCTCGGTCTGTTTGACCTCTAAAATCTTTGCTTCGGAAATACCCGATATGAGTGCCATATCCGCCGTTCTGTTCCATTCCTGCCTTGCGATGTTGTCCGCTTCAATCTCGTCGGCTTTGGGATTGTTCTTGCCGATTTTCTTGGTGGGAAGATAAACGCTGTTCTTATCAAATACCTTTAACCGCTGTTCGGGATCGGAGATATGCCGATTGATAAGGTCGGTGTAAATCTCTTTTACCTCCCGAAGAAAAGGCTCGCTTTTGAATTTATCATCTTTCACGGTAAAGAGGTGGCTTTCGTAAACCTCACCCTTTTTAATGACGGTGCAGCCTTTTCGTATCTGTCCGTCCTCCCCTGTAATTTCTTTTTTAGTGCGTACCCTTTTGCCTGTTTCATCATAGAAAACGCTGCGTGTGGCTATCTTGATGTCAGGCTCAGGAAACAGTTTTCTTTCGCTGAAGATAAGATGGATATGATAATTGGTCTTGCGTTTGTTATGGTGGAGGGCTGACACGCACTCCACACCATACCGCCTGTGGAACTCCTCCGTAAAATCTTCAAGGACTTCCTGCGGCTCGTATCTCGTATAAATTTCGGGCAAGGCGATAATCAATTCCCTTGCTTCGATACATTTCCCCTCTGTACCGCTTCGCTTAAATTCCTGCTGGCTTTCCCTTGCGAGATTACTCCAAAATTCATTGTTGGCGGTGCGGTAGGTGGCATAAAGGTTTTCCTGCCTTGCGTGGCTTGTGATATAGGATATTCTTCCCTTGACATTGGGTAGCTTCGACATCTGTATAAAACTGTGTCTTGCCATATACTCCTTCCTCCCGTGACGGGCATACTCTTTTTGCAACCGAGAAATCGGTTGCCGCTGTTTCGGCGGCGTAAGCAGACGGACAGCGAAGAAAACAGCGGGCTGTTTTCTTCTGTATCATAGCGGCGGTGCTTTGTCCGAAGCTGTGATACAGTGCCCCCTGCAAGGGCGAAATACCCAGAGTACAAATCGAAGATTTGTGCGAGGGGTGTATTTCGCTCTCAAACGCCGAGGGCTTGGAGAATGTTTATTCTACTTTGCGGACATCGTTTTCATTGAGCAGATTTCTTCCCTGATTGACGCTCATAAATCGCTCTAAAGTATCCCTGCGGATAATCGCTTTTCTGCCGACCTTGAGGACAGGCAACTTGCCCCACTCTACCAACTTACGCATTGTATTTCTTCCGATACCCGTACATTCTGCGGCTTCTTCTATGGTTAAACCCATTTTGATATTGCTCATTTTATCAACCTCCTTTCAAAATACGCATTTTGCAACTATGTATCTGTAATTATACTTATTCTGCTATCTCTTGTCAACTCAATTTACAACTTATTAAGAAATATTTTTGCATATTATTAAATTTATAGTTGCAAAATAGGCTTTGCTGTGTTATACTATCAGCAATAGGAGGTGAAAACCTTGAAAAAAGAAATTACATTCACCGCAAAACAGGTCGGTGAACGAGTGAAAGAACGCCGAACAGAATTAAACTTAACAATGCCCGAACTTGGTAAGCGTGTCGGGGTAAACAAATCTACCATTCAAAGATATGAAGCGGACGGAGTAGACCCGAAGCGTACAATGATTATCAACGGACTGGCAGAAGCACTCCTGACCACTCCCGAATGGCTGACAGGATTTTCTGAAGATAAGGAATATGACAGCCGCACTTTATGTGCAAAGGACATGGAGGAACATATCAAAAAATATCTTGATACGGTTTCTTCTGTGGTAAAGGGAGAACCACATCAACAACTGCTCACCACATTTCTCGGAAAAATGATTGACCTCTATACGGTTATGACTTATCACTTTGCAGACGCTATGGATGAGGTTGACCGTGTAGCAGAGGACGAGGGCTTAAAGCAGTCTTTACGCCGCTATGCGATTGAGTCAGGGGCGATTATGGAAAGAGTTTACCGTAAAGAAATGGAACTTCCTATCGAGGATATGAAGCAGTTTTTAGATGGGATTTTACATATCTACGATGAGGGACGCACCGCTGTAAAGATGGGCGACCTGTTCGGGATAGTGACAGCAGCCGAAGAAAGGGTTGCTGAAAAAGAAAAATTCCGTGGCTCTTTGACAAGTGAAAACGATGACTGACACTCATCGGCATAAGTAACCTTATTACTTTACGCACACCATATGTCACAGTCCCGATTGCCACGGATAGAAAGGGGAAATTTATCTATGGCAAAAGGTTCTGTAAGAAAAAAAGGTAAAAAGTGGTACGCACGCTTCTACATCGAAGATGAAAGCGGCAGAAAAGTACAGAAAGAGTTTGTGGGAACAGAAAGCAAGTCCGAAACAGAAGCCCTGCTCAGAAAGGCAATCGCTGACTATGAGGAAAAGAAATTCGTTGCGAAGTCTGAAAACATCACGGTCGGTATGCTGCTTGATCTGTGGGTGGAGGAAGAACTGAAACCCGGCAATCTCAGCAATGGTACGGTAATGTCCTATCAAGGAACGGTCAACCGTATCAAACAGCACCCGATAGGAAACCGAAAGCTGAAAACCGTAACCGCCGACCATTTACAGGCGTATATAGATTTTCTCAGCTTTGGAGGTACAAATCCTGACGGTACAACCGCAAAGGCACTCAGCAAAGGGTATCTCCGATTGTTTTCGGCTGTTTTGCAAGGGGCGTTCCGTTTTGCAGTATTCCCGAAAAGGCTGATAACCTTTAACCCGATGCAGTATGTGGTATGGCGAGGAAAGAAAGAAGAATACGAACTGTTCTCGGACGAGGATGGAGAAACAACTTCCACACCAACACTCAACTACGAACAGTATCAGAGGTTAGAGGATTTTCTAAGAAAGAAAAATAATCCTGCACTTCTGCCTATACAGATAGCCTATTATACAGGCTTGCGTATTGGAGAGGTCTGTGGACTGACTTGGCAGGACATCAACCTTGAAGAACAATATCTGACAGTACGCCGCAGTATGCGTTACAACGGGGCAAGGCACAAAACAGAAATAGGGGCAACAAAGCGTAAAAAAATCCGCACCGTAGACTTTTGCGATACGCTTGCCGCTATCCTAAAAACTGCGAAAGCAGAACAACACAAAAACCGTTTCCGATACGGGGAACTGTACAGCCTTAATTACTATTTGGAGGTCAAAGAAAAAGACCGCACCTATTATGAGGTTTACAGTCTGCCGAGGTCGGAGGAAGTCCCTGAGGGGTACAAGGAATTATCCTTTGTCTGCCTTAGATCTGACGGGGCATTTGAAGCACCGAGTACGGTGGGGATTATGTGCAGGACAGCGAGAAAAAAGGTGGAGGGATTGGAGGATTTCCACTTCCATATGCTCAGACACACTTATACAAGCAATCTGCTTTCAAACGGTGCAGCACCTAAAGATGTGCAGGAACTTCTCGGACACGCTGATGTAAGTACCACAATGAACATTTACGCTCACGCTACAAGGGAAGCGAAGCGTACTTCCGCAAGGTTGCTGGATAAGGTAATCGGCGGAGAATAAAAATTTCCCTTGTTTCGGCTCATAAGGGCAAAAACAAGGGAAATTACATAAGGTTTGAACATTTAACAGGCGGTATGCCTTGAAAATACAGGGTTTATAGAGGACTGAATAGATAAATTCAAATTTATGATACATTGATTAAAGTGGAGAAAGAGTTGGCAACAACAATTAGCTCAGTTGATATTTGGAAATTAAATGGTGAAAATTTTGAAATTGTGACAAAAATGCGTGAATTGAAAGATTCTATAGAAGAGATAAAAACGCAATGCAAATAAGAAGGGGATATAGAGGTGGTAATGAAGTGAAACATAATATTCTTGATTCAATATTATCAAATACAGTTTTAGGTAAGGAAGAAAAGGAAAAGTCAATTAACGTTGCTCTTTCTGAAATTGCAACAAATATTAAGTAAAGGGAGGTAGAATTTGTGATGCAGGATGGAAAAATAAAAAATTCCAGTGAGTTGGAGTTTGTCGTGTTTTGCATTGAAAATGTGGCGGCAAAACTGGGTGTAGATGCAGAGTATGTCTATCAGGCATTTACTGAAAAGAGCGACATTCTGAACGGATATATCGTGCCGGAATATGAAGTGCTGCATACTCAGAGCCGGGAATATATCGTAGACGACCTTCTTGATGTGATGAAAGAAAGGGGTGTGAAAGTATGATTCTCTATCATGGTTCTTTTTTAGAGATTGCAAAGCCGGATTTGGTTCATTCCCGCCCTAATGTTGACTTCGGACGTGGCTTCTATGTCACGCCACTGCATGAGCAGGCTGAAAAGTGGTGCGGAAAGTTCAAACGTCGTGGAAAAGATGGTGTTATTTCTCGATATGAGTATGATGAAAGTCGGAAAGTTGAACTGAAAATATTGAAATTCGATTCGTATTCCGAGGAATGGCTGGATTTTATTCTGAACTGCCGTAGCGGAAAAGATTCGACAAATTATGACCTTGTTGTGGGCGGTGTTGCCAATGATAAGGTATTCAATACGGTGGAACTGTTTTTTGACGGATTGATTGATAAGATGGAAGCCATCAACCGTCTGCGATATGAAAAGCCGAACCTGCAAATTTGTTTTCGCACAGAGAAGGCATTGTCTTTGCTGCATTTTGAAGGGAGTGAAATATTATGACAGCTAATCCGATTTTACTTCAGAAAAAATACAGCCGTGTCATTGAGTGTTTTGCTAAACAGCAGGGACTTTCACTGGATGCGGCATTGGATTTTTTTTACCATTCCGAGGTCTATCAGCTGATTCGTGACGGTGTATCGGATATGCACTGCATGAGCGATGCATATCTGGCAGAGGAACTGGAACAGGAATATGCTGAGAAAAAGCAGTTGGAAAAAGGGGGATTTTGACATACAGTGGTAAATTGATTATTCCGGCCCCTTTGGGTTCTTCCGCAACTGCCCGTTTTCTACTTCCAATGAAATTATTTCTGTGATAAAATATTGATATCAAGTAAAGGCTAAGATCGTAAAAGACGGAATCACAGATGACGCATGGAGTGCATACCTTGATAAAATGGATGCTATGGGACTTTCCGAACTGCTGGAACTGAAGCAGAAAGGTTTCGATATGTTCTATGAACTGACCAATTATTAATGGGGTGTCACGGTACTTGATGAAGTAATGTGCGAGGGCTGCCGTATTGGCGGCCCTTTTGCAAATGAATGATTTGAAAAAAGACGGGAGGAAGAGCAATGGATCTGTTTTACTCACCGGAGTATGCAAAAACAGGAGATGTCATCCCATATTACAATGAAGAAACAAAACGGTTTGAAGGTTATTATTTAAAGAACTGGAATCCGGATGCGCCGAAGGATATGGTCGTGTACGGATGGCATCATATTGTTTCGGAGGACAACCGGAATTTTATAGAAACGCCCACCAACATTCACGGAGGGACAGGTTCCATTCTGAAAGTGAACGGACTGTATCACATGTTTTACTGCACGTTTGATCAGGAACCGCAGGCCCAGTGGGCAAGACATGCGACCAGCACCGATCTGGTACACTGGACAGATATACCGGAAGAGAAATTTACAGCTGACGGAGAAATCTACAGGATGTCGGACTGGAGAGATCCATTTGTATTCTGGAATGAGGAAGAGCAGAAATGGTGGATGCTGCTTGCTGCACGGGAAAATGGTGCAACTGAGAGAAATGGCTGTGTAGCGCTCTGTGTCTCAGATGACCTGGCTCACTGGGAATACAGAAGACCGCTTTACGCACCGCGAACCCATCAGGGAGCTTATGAGTGTCCGGACTTCTTTAAGATGGGAGACTGGTATTATCTGGTTTATTCCAGTTATACGGACGGATTCAGTACCTATTATCGTATGAGTCGGTCCCCAAAAGGACCATGGCTCAAACCCAGAGTGGATACCTTTGACGGAAGAGCTTTTTATGCGGCTAAGACAGGGACGGATGGAAAGGATCGTTTTATTTATGGATGGAATCCGACCCGGGGAGAGAACGGATGGGGCTTTGATCCGGGGAACGATTTTGGAAAGGACTATCAGACCTGGAACTGGGGCGGTTCCATTGTAGTACACAAGATCCTGCAGCATGAGGACGGGACGCTGGGGGTATGCCCGGTGGACAGTGTAGCCAATGCGTTTGTCAGGTCGGAAGAAATACATGCAGAAGGGCTGACAGGAACATGGACGAAAGATCATAACAGCCTCAGCTGCTGCTCGGAATACGGTTATTCGGCTGCGCTTGCGCAGAAAATCCCGGAACAGTGCTGTATCCATGCAACTTTGAAATATACAGGAGAACCGTCCCGGTTTGGCCTTGCTTTGCAGGTGGACGAGAAATTTGACTTCGGATATTATCTGATGTTTGAGCCGGATTTCAACAGAATTCAGTTCCGTTCCGGACTTAGAATGTATGAACAGGGAGGACAGATGTTCCCGTATGCGGTAGAGATGGAGCGTCCGCTTACTCTGGAGACGGACAAAGAATACGAACTTGCACTCTATATACAGGATACGATCGCTGTACTCTATGTAAACAACGATGTGGCTTTTGGTTTCAGAATGTATAATTATCAGGGACGCAGTCTCGGGTTCTTTGTCTCTGAGGGAAATCTGGAAGTAAAAGATGCAGTGATTATGACGGAATGATAGACAGGAGGAAAAAATGAACAGTTAGACTTTACGTGAAGCCCGCAAATATGAGGAGGCTTCTGAAAAATGATATCGAAAGAGGAGAGACCGGATTTTCACCTGCCTGTGCGTACCGGATGGATGAATGATCCCAATGGCTTTTCTTATCTGCAGCATTGGCGCTGTTATTCTCTTTTATCAGAATCAACGCAATCCGATAACTCTTCAGGGGATCCTTTCAGATGAGCTACTGTCAGTCGATTTTTAAGTGTTGTACTGATCTTTTCCTGAAATTGTGGTCCGATCAGTTCCGCAATCAGAGTAAGCCGATCCATTTCCAGAAATCTTGGTCTGTGGTACAGATCATCCAGAGTGGCTGCCATTGTAGAAAGTTTGAGCTCGTTCAATTCATCTACAAGCTCATTTATGAGTGCAGTTCCGGTAAGCATCAGTCGTCCACCTCATCTCGCATCTGGTCCGCAATGGCTTTACTGCGGGATAAAAGAGTATCAATGCTGGATGCTTCCGGTGTCATTACATATCCGCTACGCGTAGGCTCTTCCTTTGATGGAGTCGAATGACGGGACTTCATGAATTTGTTGCACCTTTATAATTTACGCCTGCTCAAATGAATGTTATAATCTGTACATATAAGCATTCCTTTGTGTGTGCGGATTAATGGATTTGGTGATTTCATTCTATAACACATCGGTGAATGCCTATAGCTTATTTAAACTATTCACTTTCACGTATTAATGAAAAGGAAAAGTAAAGATGAATGATAACAATACACAGTATTATGCGAAATCAAAGCGCGAAGATGGGAGCCAGGAGTTGCTTAGAGATCATCTGGCAAAAGTCGGTGAGATGGCTGGAGTCTTTGGGGAGCAGATTGGAAGTAGAAAAACAGCTGAATTATGTGGAAAATTGCATGATTTTGGAAAATATAGTGTAAGTTTTAAAGGTGTTTTGGAGAGAAAATTTACCCACATTGATCATGCACTTTGTGGAGCTGCATTTCTGTATTGCCTGGTTGGAAATAGAAAATCTTCGTTTTGTTACCGGGCAGCTATAGAAGCAATAAATGGACATCACGACGGTCTTATTGGATATGATGATCTGAAAGCATTTTTGGAAAAGAGTCTTCGATCTGGTGATCCTGTGGAGTGCAATAATCGAAAGACTGCGGCATTATCAGGCCAAAAACAATATCTAGAAGCGTCAAATGCTTTTATAAAAGATTTTCCTCAAGTTCCATCAGAAGTTCGGGCAATAGAAAAAGTGCAAAAGATGGAGGAAATCGATGAATCTGTAGATGCGATGTTATATACACGCATGTTATTTTCTTGTCTGGTCGATGCAGATTATACCATTTCATCAGAAAAAAAATTACAAGAGCCATTGGAATTCAAAGCGGATCAATGTTTGAAGGCATTATATGAATATAGGAAAGAATTGAAAAAGAATGCAAAAGGCTCTTCGGCCGTGAATGAGCTTCGTGACTTATTATTTGTAAGGTGTGGGGAGGCTGCAAGATTAAAAGAAGGTTTATTTACACTTACAGCACCTACAGGAACGGGAAAGACACTGGCATTATTGCATTTTGCGTTGCAACATGCAGACGAATTTAAGAAGAAGCGTATTATACTTGTACTGCCGTTTCTTGCATTGACAGAACAAAGCTACGAGGTGTATTCGAAAATAATTCCGGAGATTTTACAGGATCATAGCCAAAGTGAGTTGGATGACAGGCAGCGGGAGTTTGCGGAACGCTGGGAGTCCCCATTTATTATAACTACCTCGGTTAATTTTTTTCAGGCGTTATTTGCACAAAAGCCAACAGACTGCAGGAAACTACATAATATTGCAAACAGTATCATTTTGTTTGATGAGGCGCAAAGCTTACCGGCAAATTTGTTGGCTGCAACTTTGAATGCTGTAAATGCATTGTGCAGCCGATACCACTGTACGATGGTCTTTTCTACTGCTACGCAGCCGGAATTTAAATCTATACAGGGAGTATCCTGGAAACCAATTGAGATTGTACCGGAATATCCGATGATGTATAAAAAATTAACAAGAACGCAAGTGGAATGGAGAATGAAAAAACAGATTCCATTGGAAAAAATAGCGTGGGAAATGGAAGAGGTAGAAAACGTTTGCGCAATCGTGAATCTTCGCAGACACGCAGTGAAATTGTTTGAATTCTTAAAAAATGACCATTGCGATCGAGAAGAAATATTTTTCTTAACAACGGATCTATGTCCGAAACATCGAAGTGAAGTTATAAGAAAAATAAAAGAAAGGCAAAAGGCAGGGTTGCCATGTAAGGTAATATCGACACAGTGTATTGAGGCTGGTGTGGATCTGGATTTTCATGTTTTGTACAGAGCACTGGCACCGCTGGAAGCAATTATTCAGGCAGCAGGAAGATGCAATCGAAGTGGAAGGTTTGAAATTGGAAAAGTGGTGGTTTTTGAACCGGAAGTGGAAGGCAGCTTGTATCCTCCGGATAAATGGTATCAGAATGCGGCAGTTGTTGTGAAGGAAATTCTCTCCAGAGAAAATATTGATATCAATAATCCGGAATGTATATCTAATTATTATGAGATACTTTTTCGGGAATATGCGAAAGATAAAGAGGCATTGACAAAAGCGATTGAGGATAGAGATTATAAAGAAACCGCCAGGGAGTACAGGCTGATTGACAACCAGGGCAAAAAAGTGATTGTTCCTTTTGGTGAAAAAATGCAGTTGTATAAAGATGTGAGAAAAGAGCTTTTAGGCGGTAATTTAGCGCCGAAACTTGTAAAAAAATCAGCAGAAATTACCGTTAATACTTTTGAGAAGGATGTAGAGAAGTATTGTGAACAGGCGTATTATTTTGACCAAAAGAAGAAACAGAAGATGGAGTCAGGGTATTATGTCCTGCGTACACAGTATGAGTATATGTACCGGGAAGATATGGGACTGCAGTTTGAAGAGGAGGGAGAAAACGAAAAATGTGAAGAAAATGGTTTGATTTTGGGTTGACAAAGAATGACTAAATTATACATAATTAACATAACAGCAAGAATAAGTGCTTGTTATTATGGATACTTGTTTTATGCTTGCATTTATGATTTGCTGAGAATTGAAATATGTTAATTATTTATGTTTGCGTATGGGGCTGATAAATCAGCCCCATACTGTCCAATAAGAGGAGAAGGAAGTGATAGAAATGGAGTTATCAATAGAGGTATGGGGGGATTTTGCTTGTTTTACACCGCCTTATTCGAAAGTGGAACGACTTACATATCCCTTTCCCACGCCATCGGCGTGCCGGGGGATTCTATCAGCTATTTATAGTAAACCTGTGGAATTTTACTGGCAGATCAATCGGATAGAGATTTTGAATCCGATTCAATATATGTGTTTTAAACGAAATGAGGTGAAAACCAGAGTTAGTAATAAAGTAATATATAGCGATGAAGAAAGGACACAGAGGCAGACAGTTGCATTGAAAGATGTAAGATATCGAATAACAGCATCTATCTGTCCGAGACCTGCATTTGAAGGAAGAGAACAGCAGCTTTACGATCAGGCTTACAGAAGGATAAGAAATGGAAAATGTTACTACCAGCCATCGTTAGGTTTGAGAGAATTCGTAGCTTATTTTGAGGAAAGTGACGGAAGCAGAGAGGCGGTTGACATCAATATGGACGGGGGATTAATGGTTTATGACATTTTTAATCTTCATGATTATGAGGTGCGAAAAAAAGTGAAATCGCAGCTGTCATTGTATCATGCTGTTGTGGAACATGGAGTTATAAAAGTCCCGGCGTATGACAGCCCAGAAGTGCTGAAGGGGGGAAGAAAATGCTGAAGGCATTTTATGATTATGCAATACGAAATGATCTGGTTTTGCCGCCTGGATATTGTAACAAAACAATACAAGCATATGTTTCATTAAGCAGGGAAGGACAATTTCTTGGAATCATATTAGGAGATGATATGCCCGTTTTATGCCCGGATATTGGAAGTCTGGCGAATGGAAAGGAAAAGTGCAATCCCATTGTAGAAAAAAGATCCGTAATTTTTAAAGATGCTTCCGATTTAGAAGACAAGGCAAAGATAAAAAGAGATTTTTACTACCAGGTTTTAGAAGATGGGAGCGATCGTTTCCCGGAATTTGAGACATGTGTGAAAGTGGCAGAAGACGAGAAAACGCTTCTGGCAATTTCGGAAGCATTGAACGAAAATAAAATTAAGGGATCAGATCGAATTTCTTTTATCGTTGATGGGAAGAACATTGTAAAGGCAGAGGGCTTGAGGGACTGGTGGAATATTTATCGAAAGAAATTTATTTATGCAGAGAAAAAAGAAAAAACCTTATGTCTGATTACCGGAGAAGATACGGTTCCTATGGAAACAGTTCCTCCGGTTACCGGGCTTGCAGTAGTTGGTGGACATGCCCGTGGAGATGCCCTGATCTGCTTCGACAAAAGTGCTTTTTGTTCCTATGACCAGAAGAAAAGTGTGAATGCACCGGTATCAGAAACAGCTTTTTTCGCGGTTAAAGCTGCGTTGGATCATTTATTGAAAAAGGCTCCTGTATTGGCAAATATGAAGTTTGTACATTGGTATGAACAAGATGTTGCAGCAGAAAATGATCCTGTTCTGAGTGCAGATTTTCTTGGAATAAATATGTTGGTGGATGATGAGGAAGATGTGGAAGTATCAGCGGAAGAGAAAAAAAGCAAAGCCAGAAGCGCTGAAAATCAAGCTTCCAAATTGATTAAAAGTGTAAAAACAGGAGAAAAAATCCCACATTTGCCCAGCCAATATACGATAGTTTTGTTATCTGGTGTTAATGGGCGTGTTATGGTCCGTCAGTATGAACATGGTTCATACGAAGAACTTCAAAGGAATATTGACCTTTGGAATGAACAATTGGAACTGAAAGATTTAAATGGAATACAAAACGAAAAAAGCAAAAAACTGAATGCAAGATTATTATGTTTGCTGAAAAAACATAATTCTGACAGCAAAATATGGGATAGAGTAAATAAAGAATTATCGGGAATTACACAGGCGATCATTCGTGCTATTATACATGGAACTTCGCTGCCGGATGCAGTTGCGCTTCGTTCACTGGCGTATATTCGTTCGCAAATGCTGGAAAACGATGAGAATCAGACCAATATGAAAATACCAGATGCGACAGCATGTCAGTGGTTGAAGGTCTGGCTTATGAGAAAAGGAAAGGAGAATGAAATCATGTCAGAATATGATCCTAAACACAAAAGTTCTGCCTATCATTGCGGTGCGGCCATGGCGGTGCATGCAGCAATACAGAATGTGGCAATGAAAAATGTCAATGCTACAATCGTACAGCGATATTATTCAAGTGCAAGTCAGATGCCTGCGTTGGTATTAGGGCAGATATCCAGATTATCAGCCTATCATCTTGAAAAAATAGAAAATGAATGGCTGAGAAAACAGTATGAAGAGGCATTGGACGGAGCGTACTGTGCAATTGGAAATGAAATTCCAGCAACTCTGACATTGGAACAACAGGCTTATTTTGCTTTGGGATACAGACAGATGTGTACGAAACTACAGAAGGATAAAAATGAAAGAATAGAAAAAATTAAAAATAATATAGAGAATCAAAACATATAAGGGGGAATTTATTATGGCAATTAAAAATCGTTATGAATTTATTTATTATGTGGCATGTACGGATGCCAATCCTAATGGCGATCCAGATATGGGAAACACTCCAAGAGTGGATCCTCAGACCATGCAGGGATATATTTCGGATGTATCAACGAAAAGACTAATTAGAAATTATGTAACTATGTCCAGAGCAGGAGAACCTGGAATGGAGATTATTGTTCAGCAGTCAACAAATATAAACCGCCACATTGCCAGAGCTAAAAGAGAAGCTGGAGTTGAAGATTGTGCAAAAGCGAAAGAAGCGATTTATGCAGGACGTCAGAAAGCATGCGATTTGTTTTATGATGTACGTACATTTGGTGCAGTAATGAGCACTGGTCCAAATGCGGGGCAAGTGAGAGGACCTGTTCAAATCACATTTGGAAAAAGTCTGGATCCGGTTTTGCCATTAGACATTTCCATAACTCGTATGGCAGTAACGGACGGGGAAAAAGAGTTGAAAATGGAAGATTATCAGCGTATGGAAAATGAGAAACCGGAAGATAAACTTCGAACTATGGGACGTAAACAGTTCATTCCATTTGGTTTATATGAAATAAGAGGATTTATCAGCGCCAATCTGGCGGCGGAAACTGGATTTGATGAGAAGGATTTAAATCTTTTGTTTGAGGCAATCCTTAATATGTATGAGCATAATCGTTCTGCAAGTAAAGGAGAGATGGAAGTGGTTTCACCGCTGATTATTTTCAAACATGTTGGGACAGATTCTGATTTGGAGCAGAGAGTTCGTCAGGCAAAATTGGGATGCGCTCCAGCACACAAATTGTTTGAGCTAGTAGAAGTAAAGAAAAAAGAGAGTGTAGTATATCCAAGAAGTTATCGTGATTATGATGCGGTTATTCATTTGAGGCATGTACCAAATGGCGTTGAGGTTGGTTTTAAAGAAGATGCATTTAAAGATATTGTATGGAACCAACTCCCTAAAGATGAGGAATGGTTTAAAAATGAATGATAAAGAGTATATTCCATTAAGCTGGCTTTCTCAGATGTGTTATTGTCCCAGGCGGGCGGCTCTTCTTTTAAATGAACGGGTATGGGTGGAAAATGTGGAAACTGCGAAAGGACGTGCGGAGCATGAACGTGTTCATACTCAGAGAATTGAGAAAAGAGGAGAATTTCTTAAACTCTATGAATATGAAGTGGTTTCCGAAGAACTGGGAGTGAATGGAAAATGCGATTGTATTGAAGCAACCAAATCTGAAGGTGGATGTATAATTCCGGCTGTAAATTTTAAAGTAGCTCTGTTTCCAATAGAATATAAACATGGAAAAGTTCGGGAAGATGAATTAGAGTATAAAATTCAGCTGTGTGCAGAGGCGATGTGCCTGGAAGAAATGTATCAGACGAAGATTCCAGAAGGGGAAATATTTTTTATATCTTCACATAAACGTTTTCGGGTTGAGTTTACGGAAGAACTGCGGACAATGGTTCGTGATACAGCTATAGAGTTAAGAAAAATCCGAGAATCATTTATCATTCCGGCAGCACAGTATAGCTCCAAGTGCAAAAAATGTTCTATGTTTGAATATTGTATGCCGAAAGTGAAAAAATCAGCTTCTGAATATTGCAAAGAATTGAAAAAGGAAGCAGAAGCGGGGGGATGTGCATGAAAAAGCTTTTGAATACGATCTACATTCTGACACCTGGCAGTTATATACATGTGCGCAATCAGAATATAGTTGTGGAAATGGACGGAGAAGAAAAAGTTTCTGTTCCAGCTCATAATATTGAAGCAATTGTATGCTTCGGGCAAAATACAGTTTCAACTCCATTGATTGGATTTTGTGGAGAAGAAGGGATTTCACTTGTATTTTTATCCGAAAATGGAAAATTTCTTGGAAGAATATGCGGACCTGCGAGTGGAAATGTTTTATTGCGAAAAAAACAGTATGACAGTTTAAATGATATTGAATTTTCTGCTCGGACAGTAAGAAACATTCTTTATGGAAAAATTCGTAATGCAAAAACGGTTCTTATGAGAAGTGCAAGAAATAAAGAGTCAGATGAAAAAAAAAGTGCTTTGGTAGTGGCAGCAGATAAACTTAGTGATATTGCAAGAAAATTACAAAATGTCAATGATATTGATTCCATGCGAGGGTTGGAAGGTGCAGCGGCTACGATTTATTTCGCTCAATTTGATAATTTGTTGGATTCAAAAGAATTTGTTTTTGATGTCCGAAGCAGAAGGCCACCAAAAAATGAAGTAAATGCAACGTTATCTTTTGTTTATATGTTGTTGACCCGCGAAACGCAATCTGCCTTAGAAACAGTAGGACTTGATCCGGCAGCGGGGTATTTACATGTTTTGCGGCCGGGGCGTCCGTCTTTTGCTCTGGATTTGGTTGAAGAATTGCGGGCACCACTGTGTGATCGGTTTGTTCTGTCACTTTTTCATAAGGGACAGTTGCAAACTAGAGATTTTGAAACGGATTCGGAAGCAGTATATTTAAATGACAAGGGAAGAAGGAAGGTTTTAAATGCCTGGCAAAAAAGGAAAAAGGAAACAATCAGACATCCTTTCCTAGGCGAAAATGTTGAAATTGGAATGCTTCCATATGCTCAGGCGATGTTATTTGCCAGAGTACTGCGTGGCGATTTGGATGAATATCCGCCGTATTCCTGGAGGTAAATCATGTTAGTAGTGATAACATATGATGTAAATACGATGGATGCTGCAGGGGAAAAGAGACTTCGAAGAGTAGCAAAATTATGTGAAAGATATGGTGTTCGAGTGCAAAACTCAGTATTTGAAGTCTTAGTAGATGCAGCACAGCTTACGACATTAAAGCATGAATTAAGCAAGGAAATAAACAAGAATTTGGATTCCATCCGGTTTTATAGGCTGGGAAATTCTTATCAGAACAAAATTGATTCTATGGGAAAAAAGTTAAAAGTGGAGGCCGGGGAACCTTTGTTGTTATAAAACCTTGCGCATATATTTCCCATACATAAAAACTTAGGAGATCGGCGCAATGAAAATTGCACAAATATAAGGTCTATACTGATTAAACTTGGGAATTGAAAGAATTGATTTTGCGAAAATGTAATTAATGAATAAAAAACAGCAAAAGACGGATAGAAAAATTGGTGTTTTTTGCTGAAGCCCCTCTCGCAGGGGCGTGAATTGAAATTCGCAGATGTTTTTGCAATTCTTGGAATCAAAGCGAAGCCCCTCTCGCAGGGGCGTGAATTGAAATATTGAATAAAAATAATTTTGACATCTTGGATTATGAAGCCCCTCTCGCAGGGGCGTGAATTGAAATAGTTAGTCGCTTGTATTGATTGGAATATATTTAATGAAGCCCCTCTCGCAGGGGCGTGAATTGAAATTTAAAGAAACAGATTCGCAGACATACAGCAATGTGAAGCCCCTCTCGCAGGGGCGTGAATTGAAATTCTATATCCAGGATTTAAGAGATATTCTCTTGTTCGAAGCCCCTCTCGCAGGGGCGTGAATTGAAATCTGAAAGCGTCTGCGTTTGATGTTGCGGCTATTCCGAAGCCCCTCTCGCAGGGGCGTGAATTGAAATATGGCTTTTGTTTCAATCTCTTCCCATTTTCCGGAAGCCCCTCTCGCAGGGGCGTGAATTGAAATTGCATCTCTGATATAAGCACAGCAATAAGGATAACGAAGCCCCTCTCGCAGGGGCGTGAATTGAAATAGATTCGGTGGAAATTTGTTGCTATAAGTAGGTGGAAGCCCCTCTCGCAGGGGCGTGAATTGAAATTGGTTTCTACTGTAGGAACAATTACCAGCGGAATAGAAGCCCCTCTCGCAGGGGCGTGAATTGAAATAAGTAACGTCAGGGGAAGGAGTCGTCGTGCGTAAGGAAGCCCCTCTCGCAGGGGCGTGAATTGAAATCTATGTAATAGGGTTTTTCATCGTTTTGCAACCGAAGCCCCTCTCGCAGGGGCGTGAATTGAAATTGGAAGCAGACATCCGGAAAAGAGGATTTACCCGAAGCCCCTCTCGCAGGGGCGTGAATTGAAATATTATCACACCTCACAAACTGCAATCCAATTATAGAAGCCCCTCTCGCAGGGGCGTGAATTGAAATTTTTTTTACTTTTTCAAGTATATCGATCAAATTAGAAGCCCCTCTCGCAGGGGCGTGAATTGAAATTACCGGGAAAATGCGTATCGAAAGCGGAGTCATGGAATCCCCTCTCGCAGGGGCGTGAATTGAAATGCACATTACATTATATAAAAGAGAGCCGTTTCCGAAGCCCCTCTCGCAGGGGCGTGAATTGAAATAGGGAACACCAATCACGATTAACACAGAAGATGGGAAGCCCCTCTCGCAGGGGCGTGAATTGAAATCAGTAAATCGAAGATTTTATCATCTTCGTAAAAAGAAGCCCCTCTCGCAGGGGCGTGAATTGAAATAAGTCTTTTTTGATGAATTGGGGGCGATTTTATGAAGCCCCTCTCGCAGGGGCGTGAATTGAAATAAGGCGATTTCTGGTGCTACTGGTTCAGAGTTTGGAAGCCCCTCTCGCAGGGGCGTGAATTGAAATTTGGCTACAAGAAAAGGTATCCGGGCTTTGCTTCGAAGCCCCTCTCGCAGGGGCGTGAATTGAAATTTGCCCCGAAGAAGGAAGGAGAATTTAGGCAAGGAATCCCCTCTCGCAGGGGCGTGAATTGAAATATTGCTTATAGTTTTTCAATATTTGCTATCCCTGAATCCCCTCTCGCAGGGGCGTGAATTGAAATAGATTATGTAACAAGCCTTACTTCTTTCATGGCGAAGCCCCTCTCGCAGGGGCGTGAATTGAAATTCTACAATCTTACAATGAAGGTAAACCGGTTGGAAATGTTGAAAGCAAATATCGGACTTGAATTGGTGGATGGGTTTGACGGTTTACAAAAATATTTTGATCAGATTCTGACTGAGAGATCCCTGCAGGAATTCGAACGCATGGCTGGAATCCTTGGAGAAACGGTGAGGAATAATGCGAAATACGCTCATGCTATTGTGAATGCATCGTTCGCAAATGCAACTTATTCAGATCGTATCTGGATGTATCAGGACATGCTAAAATCTGAGCTATCAAAACTCTTGATGGAAGGAATGATCCAGGGGAAGAATCCACGGCAGCTCGCTGTGCATCTTCGGAAGAGATTCGGAGTATCTGAGTACAATGCAGAGAGACTTATGCGGACGGAGCTCGCCAGAGTGCAGATAGAAGCTCAGAAGCAGTCTTTTGAGAAGAATGAGTTTGAAGATTATCAATTCATTTGCAATGGAACTGCCTGCGGAATATGCAAGGAGCTGAACGGAAAGCATTTTAAGATTAAAGACATGCAGATTGCCGTGAATGCGCCGCCGATGCATCCGAATTGTCGATGATGTAGTATAGCCGCTTGGATGGATAGTGAGGAATACGAAGAATGGCTGGATTATTTGGATAATGGCGGAACCACAGAAGAGTGGAACCGGTCAAGGACTTTTTCAGAAAAAGAAGGGAGTAAACGAAAATACAAGTATAAAAATGCTGTTGTCAATACATCTGCAATTAGTTCTGCAGGATATAGAAGAAAATTTACTGATATCACTGGAGAGAATAAAATCAGCAGATCACTGTGGGAAAATGCTCTTGATATGTTAGAGCATCGTTCTGGAACGGTGTATGAGGATCTGGCGTTTGTGGATAGTGAGACGGGGAATGCGAAGATTAATAAAAATTATGACAAAGAGAATACAGCTTCTCCAAGTGATAGTATGAAGAAAATGCTGAAAGAGGCAAAGCAGTATACTGTTATTGCTATACACAATCATCCTGGAAGCGCGTACCGAGTTTTCCCGATATCATGGCGTGCAAAGACAGGAAATATAAATACGGACTGGTTGTTTGTCATGATGGTACGGTTTATAAATATTCTGTTGACAATGAAAGGTTTAATGCGCCAATGGCGGTTTCAGCGCTTGACCTGTTGTTAAAAGATGGGTATACTAAAAACGTAAAGAAACAGTTAGATGATGCAGGAATCAGTTTGGAGGTGTTTTGATGGATAGAGAAAAAGAATATCAAAGAATTTGCGAAAAGCTTGGGTTTATTCCGTCAGAATACAAGTATGATGGACCTAGTTCGGAAGATGACACATGGATCAACCCTTTTTCGGTATTAACAGTCGAGGAAAACAAATTTTTATATGAAAACGGATATTTAAACAAACAGTAGATACCACCAGTCAGTAATTGACCGGTGGTATTTTTATACCCATTTTAAGGAGGAGCTATGAAGATAGTAAATATACTCGGAACTAATTACAATATTAAATTTGTGGATGAATTTCCGGATTATCTAAATGTAGCCGGAGAGAATTGAATATTCTTGTGGCTCGAAATCACGAATCCGGAAATTTGGAAATCGGAGTTCCGTTACTCGGAAATCGTCTTTTTTGTGCTTGATTACGTGTCCATTTCTATGGGGATATTTGTCAAGGCCTTGCCGCATCTGCGGTGCGTAGCAGCCTTTACTAATATTCTCATAGAAATTATGATTCGGTATGCACAAAATTAAATCCAAAAAGTGATTTCCATATCACCGGACAGCTGATGGAAACTCATCCGGAATATTCAAGAATGCCGGTGGTCTTTGCAATAGGCACGACAGAGATATTTGGATTAAAAGACGCAATGACAAAGACATAACAGCTGTCTGGTGGGACCGATGCGATAAAGACGTCCTCAGACATGAAATCATCCATGCGTATCAGTCTGAGAGCGGACTGTCCGCAAATGTTTCACTCTGCTAGAAGCCTGTAAGTGTGTACGATAATGCGGAGTTGAAGCCCCTCTCGTAGGGGCATGAATAGAAATAGGACACAGTTTACCAATATGAAATAAGACCATTTTTCATAAGGGACAATCCTTTTGTCCATTGTCCATTTGTCTGCACATTGGTCCATGGGATGATAAAAAATCCATCAATCAACCGCTGTATTTTGTGGTTATAACAACTGAATTTACAATCTGTGCTATAGTGGAAATAGTAAAATTTTATATGCAAGGAGAGTCAAAAAAATGTGTGGAATGAAAAATATCAATAAAGCAGAGGTATTTACACTTAAAGAATAGATTACACCAGGAAGGATAGGGCGTGAGCTGTACGTTGGTACAGAATGAGCACGTAAGTGTGATGCTGTTTTGTTCGATAAAGGAGCTTCTTGTATAATACAAATATAGGGAATTCCGAGAAAGAAGGTTGAGAAAAAAACTCAGTGTAAAATAAGATTACTGATTTTGAGAGTTTAGTGCAGTTTGCGCCCTCTGGCGGTCGCAAATGCGTTTTTCAACGGCCGCTATGCGGAGCAGAACGGCCGCTCGTATTTAGTTGATTGTTGATAAGTTATCGTATGTTTATC
>NZ_JBQHUC010000043.1:0-21199 GCF_052065395.1 Bariatricus sp. HCP28S3_F11
CCAGTAGTTGCCGCATAAGCCTGTCGGTTAAGTTCAAAATCAACCTTTTTGCACTAGATAGGGGTAGTTTGCGCTTTTTTGGCTATTCTGAAGGTTTTGTTTCATAGTAAATTCTCAGTTGAGTTTTCACATGGATTTTGTTGACAGAAATCCAAGCTCATACAGAACTCGACCGGAATGTCGATAAACTATAGCAGAGGAGATGAGGATGATAAATAAATCTGATTTTCAGTAAGTATCCTGATTCCTTTAACCGGATTAAGAATCATAAACGAAACAATAGAATCCGTTATACGACAGGAATGTACGAATTGTGAGATTTTGATTCTAAGAAATGATATCAAAGATCTTCCACAGGGCACAGATGTGGCTGAAAAAGATGTTTTTTATCAAGATTCGGATTATTTGTTGCGAGAGTTTTATATCCGAAAAAAGGGAAAGGGAAATGCTTTGAATGAAGGGCTTTACCATGCAAGAAATGATTTGGTTTGTATACTTGATGCTGATTGTGTCTTACAGGAAGATGCTCTTTCTAAGGCGGTAAAGCATTTCCGAAATGATGAAGTGGTTGCTGTCGGTGGACGCTTACTTGTTAAAAGAGAAGACTCATGTCAGCTGGAAGCGATTCAGTCTTGCGAATATATGAAGACATTTCAGATTTCCAGGAGCATATTTGCCAGGTTAAACGCACAGTGTTTGATTTCAGGGGCATTTGGGGTCTTTCGCAAAAGCACTCTGCTGGGAATTAATGGGTATGATATCGATACTGTTGGGGAAGATATGGAGTTGGTTCTTCGATTGCAAGAGAAAGACTATCAGCAATCGAAGAAACAGATTGTTTATGATCCAACTGCTGTCTGTTATACCGGAGTGCCACATAGCATTAAAAGATTATTACACCAAAGAGACAGGTGGCAAAGGGGATTGATGGATTGTCTTATCAAGCACCATAACATGATTGCTAATCCACATTATGGGCTATTGGGGCTCGTAACAATGTGCTACCAGTTCGTGATTGAGTTACTTGGGCCTATCTTTTGGGTAATTTACACGGTTTTGTTGATAGACAAGAATATGTTTCCGTTTTGTTCGTTGGTGTTTGCAGGATATGCTTTGGCTCAAATTGGATTGACAATATTTGCAGCATACATAGATACAGAGAAAAATATGAGGAGCCTTTTGAGATGGATACCGAAACTGATTTTAATAACAATAGAAGAAATTGTTTTGCAAATTCCGATTATGGTAGCGAGGGTGGTTGGAATGCTTACATTCCATTGGCGAAGACTTGTCTGGTAGATTTGATGTCCCCACAAGAGTGCAGGGTATAGACCCACTAAAAAGCACTAAAAAAGATATACACTGTATATTTGTATGCTCGTCATGGTTTAGCGGTTATATTATAGTTCTTTCCACCCTACCTTAAATGTACTATTTCTCATCACTTTCACTAATACCAGCACCGAAAGATTGGGCTTGGTAAGTGATTTTAAGTGAGGGGTAAAAGAAAGTTGAAGGTACACTGGGTGAATGGGGTAGATAGGGAGAGAAGAAATAAAGAAGAAAACAAACCCACACCAAACCCACACTACCAATAAAACCAAAACACAACAACACCAATCAACCATAAAACCTACACAAGAAAACAAAACAACTATAAAAACTACACAAACCACTCAACCAAACTAACCATCAAAACCAATCAACCACTCATGAGGGTGGAGAAGAAGATAGAGGTTTAAATAGGAAGTTTAAAAGGGAAGAAAAGATAAGGGTAAAGGACACTGGTTGAATGGGGTAGAAAGTGTATAGGACACTGGGTGAATGGGGTAGAAAAACCCCATAATTTCGGATAGACCTGTCCTTCAAGTGATAAACACATCGAGACCTAAGGAAGTTAGCAGATTCCGCGCTGTGAGAATCATTCTGGTTAACATATCGGGAAGATGATAACCACAGCGATTAAACATAGATAAAACATTCCCGGTTTGATCGATATTCTCGATCACGCTAGGACAGACAAGGAGAAGAATGATGAAGAATTACACGATTGCAGTTGCTGGTACCGGCTATGTTGGCTTGAGTATTGCCACACTGCTCTCACAGCATCATAAGGTTTATGCGGTAGATATAGTGCCGGAAAAAGTGGAACTGATCAACAGCCGGAAGTCACCGATTCAGGATGAATATATCGAAAAATATCTGACTGAAAAGGAGTTGGATCTGACTGCAACGCTGGACGCTAAACTCGCTTACAGCAATGCGGACTTTGTTGTTATTGCGGCTCCTACCAACTACGACAGTCAGAAGAACTTCTTTGACACATCTGCTGTCGAGACTGTGATCAAACTGGTTATGGAGTATAACCCAAATGCGATTATGGTCATCAAGTCCACAATTCCGGTCGGATATACCAAGAGCATTCGGGAGAAGACTGGCAGTAAGAACATCATCTTCAGCCTTGAATTCCTGCGTGAGTCAAAGGCGTTGTACGATAACTTGTATTCCAGCCGCATCATCGTCGGTACGGATATGGAAGATGAGCGCCTGGTTGAGGCGGCGCATGAGTTCGCTGCACTTCTGCAAGAGGGCGCAATCAAAGAGAACATCGACACACTGTTCATGGGATTCACCGAGGCAGAGGCAGTAAAACTGTTCGCCAATACATATTTGGCCCTGCGTGTTTCCTATTTCAACGAACTTGATACCTATGCCGAGATGAAGGGACTGAATACCCAGCAGATTATCAACGGAGTCTGCCTCGATCCGCGCATCGGTACTCACTACAACAATCCATCCTTTGGTTATGGTGGTTATTGTCTGCCGAAGGATACAAAGCAACTGTTGGCAAATTACGCAGATGTGCCGGAGAACCTCATTGAAGCGATAGTAGAGAGCAATAGAACCAGAAAAGATTCCATTGCT
Source organism: Bariatricus sp. HCP28S3_F11 (assembly GCF_052065395.1). NCBI lineage: Bacteria > Bacillati > Bacillota > Clostridia > Lachnospirales > Lachnospiraceae > Bariatricus > Bariatricus sp. HCP28S3_F11. The sequence goes on from NZ_JBQHUC010000043.1 coordinate 2,926, forward strand.
GATCGTGTGCTGAAAATGGCTGGATATTACGGATACGAGGAAGATAACCAGTACAGCAAGAGCAAAGAGAAGGCTGCGACGGTTGGTGTGTACCGACTGACCATGAAGAGCAATAGCGATAATTTCCGCCAGAGTAGCATCCAGGGTGTCATGAAGCGGATCAAGGCGAAGGGCGCTACTGTGGTCATCTATGAGCCGACGCTGAAAGACGGTGAGACCTTCTTTGGCAGTGTTGTAGTCAACAACTTGGAAAAGTTCAAGAGCATGAGCAACGCTATCATTGCTAATCGGTATGATAGCTGCTTGGATGATGTGAAAGATAAGGTTTATACAAGAGATATTTTTAAGAGGGATTGAGGGAAGATGCAGCATGTGTTTTTAGTAGGTGCCAAATCACTGGGTGCTTACGGCGGATATGAGACATTTATAAACAAGTTAACTGAATATCACCAGTCTAACCCAGACATCAAATATCATGTTGCAGTGAAGGCTAATGGTCAGGGTGCATCTGTGCCTGACGGAGCTGTATGGAATTGCGATAGATATACATACCACAATGCTGATTGTTTTCAGATAAAGATTCCGGAGTGTCTCGGATCTGCTCAGGCTATTTATTATGACTGCAAAGCACTGGGACGATGTGTGGAAATTATAAAAGAAGAAGGGATAGAGCACCCCATTGTTTATGTTATGGCTTGTAGAATTGGGCCTTTCTTCAATCACTATGTAAAGAAGATACACAGGCTCGGGGGGAGAGTATTTTTGAACCCAGATGGTCACGAATGGAAAAGGGCTAAGTGGAGTAAACTAGTAAGAGCATACTGGAAGAAGTCCGAAGAGCTCATGGTTAAGCACAGTGACTTAATTATCTGCGATTCTATAAATATAGAAAAATATATAAGAGAGAGTTATGGAGTAAAGAATACCACTTTTATTGCATATGGCGCTGAGACCAGAAAGAGCGTCGGTGCTGAGGATAGATATGAAGTATGGTTGAAAGAGAAGGGTCTTAGAGACAGTGAGTTCTATCTCGTGGTAGGGCGTTTCGTTCCTGAGAACAATTACGAGACCATGATCCGTGAATTTATGAAGAGCAAGACGGATAAGGATTTTGCAATTATCACAAATGTGAATGACGGGTTTTTAGCAGAACTGGAACAAAAGTTGGGGTTTCGGAAGGACAAGAGAATAAAGTTTGTCGGTACTGTTTATGACCAGGAGCTACTCATGAAAATCCGTGAAAATGCATATGGCTATTTTCACGGGCATGAGGTTGGCGGAACAAATCCAAGCCTTCTCGAAGCATTAAGCAGTACGGATTTGAATTTACCGATAGCGGTTTCGTTTAACAAAGAAGTATGTGAAGATGCTGCTGTTTACTGGAGTAAACAGGATGGAGATCTGGCAGGAATCATTAATAAGGCAGATAAGATGTCGGAAGAAGAGATCAGGCAATTGGGCAGGAAAGCCAAACGACGAATTAAGGAAGCGTACAGCTGGGAACATATTGCGCAATTGTATGAAGATGTTTTCCTGGGAAAATCATGAGGGATAGACAATGATAATATTGATGGTCAATAAATTCTATTATATAAAAGGTGGAAGTGAGACATATTATTTCGCATTGAAACGTCTTCTTGAATCGAAAGGTCATACAGTGGTTGATTTTTCTATGCAGGATGATAAAAATTTTGTTTCACCGTATAGTGATTATTTTGTCAAAAATGTGGATTACAATAATAAGGAAGGGATATTTTCCAGAATAAAAGCTGCAGCTGATATTATTTATTCATATGAAGCAAAGAGAAAATTTGAACAGCTTGTTAATGAGGTAAAACCGGATTGTATTCATTTGCATATTTTTCAGCATCAAATATCTCCATCTATTTTAGATGTGATTAAAAAGTATCATATTCCGACAATTTATACAGCTCATGATTTGAAAATGCTATGCCCGAATTATAAAATGATGCATCATGGTAAGTTATGTGAACAATGCAGGGGAGGAAAATATTTTTATTGTGTATTGAATAAATGTGTAAAAGATAGCTATTTGAAAAGTTGTGTAAATGTAGTAGAAGGGTATGTGCATCGGTGGAGACATTCTTACGATGCAATTAATGTAATTATTACACCGAGTTTGTTTTATAAGAAAATTTTTGAAAAATTTGGTATTAATTGCAATAGAGTGATACATATCCCTAATTTTATAGATTTTAATAAGCATGAAATCGAGTTTTCAGAAGACAGAGAAAATTATTATTTGTATTATGGACGTCTTTCTAAAGAAAAAGGAATAATGACATTAATTAAGGCTGTTGAAAATTTGAATGTACAATTGAAAATTGCTGGTACGGGTCCATTGGAAGAAGACGTCCGACAATATGTAGCAGATAAGAAGATCAGTAATATTATGTTTCTTGGTTTTAAAACAGGAAAAGACTTAAGCAATATTGTTGGAAATGCGAAAGCGATTATCCTGCCATCAGAATGGTATGAAAACGGTCCGTATTCTGCGATTGAAGCATTACAACTGGGACGTCCGATTATTGGTGCTGACATTGGAGGTATTCCGGAACTGATTGATAATAATGGTTATCTTTTCAAGTCCAGGAATATTGATTCACTGAAAGATGCCATTTTAAAACTTGAAAAGTTGGATAATGAACAGTACGGTGTGTTCAAAGATAATTCTCTGAATCTATTTGAAAAAAATTATACTAATGAGAAGCATTACCGGTTATTGAAGGAAGCATACAGAAGAGCCGGAATTGCAGATCTGTAACTGATAGAGAAATAATTATGCAGCAGGAGAAACAGTATGAAAAAAGCATTGATTGTTGCTAACCTTGCAGGTTTTGGAAACTTTTTACTCAGTGATATGGATATTCTTCATGAATATGGATACGAAGTGTATTTTGCTGCCAATGCCAGTAATCATGAATGGGAAGACACCAGAAATGAATTGGAGAAAAGGAATGTAAGATTTTTCCATATTGATTTTGATACGAAAAATCCTTTTACCAAACAGAACTATAGCGCTTATAAACAAATCAGTAAAATTTTGAAGCTGGAAAAAATAGATTTGGTACACTGCCATACACCGATTGCTGGAATTGTCACGCGTCTTGCAACTGTAAAATATCGAAAACGCGGGATGAAAGTTATATATACAACACATGGATTTGCATTTACATCATATTCATCAAAAAAATCATGGTTCCTGTATCGCACGGTCGAATCTCTTGGATCATTATTCTGTGATGCAATTATCACAATCAATCGCGAAGACTTTGCTAATGCAAAAAAACTGCACTGCAATAAAGTGTATTATATACCCGGTGCAGGAGTTAATACAGATGTATATAGGCATGTTGATATAAACAGGGCTGAATATCGACGGAGTATTGGCGTAAAAGATGATGAAATTATGATTCTCAGTGTTGGAGAATTGTCAGAAAGAAAAAATCATCAGATTATTATTGAGGCTTTAAGCAGGATTCAGAATAAAGGGAAATATGTCTATGTAATATGTGGGAGTGGAATTAATGGGGGAACATGTCAATATCTTAAAAAACTGGCTGAAGAAAAGAAAGTAACTCTTTATTTACTGGGATTTCGCATGGATATTCCGGAGATTACCGTATGCTCAGATATCGGAGCAATTCCATCTTTGAGAGAAGGATTGGGTTTTGCGGGAGTTCAGTCTCTGGCAGCAGGAATTCCTGTAATCGGAACAGATGTTCAGGGAATCAGAGACTACATTCTGAATGATAAAACAGGGTATCTATGTAAAAAAAATGATGCAGATGCTTTTGCAGAAGCAATTTTATTACTGTCTGATTCTTCAAAACGAGAAGCTATGAAGAATGACTGTATAAAAACAGCAGAGAAGTTTGATATTACGGCTTCCATTGAGCAGAGAAAAAAAATTTATCAGGAAATATTGACTTGATTCATATTCAAGGAGTGGTGGAATTGATAAAAAAATCAATCTATATTTCAAGTTATCCTTTTTATGTATGTCTTGGAATTTTTCTGATGATATTCTCTGATTTATTTGAGAGAATTTGTCCGAAAAGTTTGAGATATGCAGATGAAGGTGTTGCAGTAGTCTGTATTTTATTAGTAATGGTAATGATTTTTACTACAGGCAGGATTTGTATCAGAAGATATTATTTATTATTGTTCAGCATTCTGGTAATTGGAGTTTTTGGTAATATTTTTTGGAATGTCCAGACTGATATAAAAGTTGTCCTGAGAGATTTATTTTTGTTTATAAAACCGTATGTGATATTGTTGTATATCCAGTTAACATTAACGGAATCCAGAGCAAATGCAATTTACAAATTTACAATGTCGATTTCAAAAGCATTGTTGGTGATTACAGCAGTATCTTCAGTAATCACGTTGAAGATTCCGCTGAGAATGGCTACTGATAGTGGAACTTTTCTGTTTTTAGGGGAATTTACCGGTGTAGTCAGTTGGTGGACAATCCTGTTTCTTGCAGTAGTATGCAGTGATAAAAAAAATAGCCGTTTGTTTTATTTTCTGCTAAGCACTTTAATAATTATCAGGTCCGGGTCTGGACTTGGGACTCTGGCACTTGTTTTGGCTGTATGGATTTATTTTTTTGTAGAGAAGAAGAAAAAATTTAACTGGTACTATATTTTTCTTATGATACCTCTGTGTTTATGGATTGGAAAAAATGAAATTATTGAATATCTTCTAAATGATACTGCACCGCGATTTTTATTGCTTTATTACGCTTTTGTTACTGCCCGTAACTGTTTTCCTTTGGGTTCTGGTTTTGCATCATATGGTTCAATGACAGCTATTTCCGAGTATTCAAAATTGTATTATGAATATGGATTTAATAAACGATGGGGGATGTCGGAAGAATATCATCCATTTTTAATGGATAGTTATTATCCACAGATTATTGGTCAGTTTGGATATTTTGGTTCTGTGTTATATTTTTCTTTTCTGTTTACTGTGCTGAAAAAAATTATATTAAGAGTTAGTGATAATAATTGCAGATGCAGTTGTCTGTTTTTATTTTTTTCGTGGTGTATTGCAGGTTTCGGGTTTGGCACAGCCAGTTCCTGGGGGTGTACAGTGTATTTGCTGTTGCCTGTTTTAGCTATAGCTGGAAAAAGCAGTCCGATGTAATTCGGTGAAAAAGAGCAGAAAAGGTTGTAATCCTGCAGACTGAATTTTACATTGGAATAGGAGAAAAATAATGCTGATAATAGTAAAAAATATTATCCATAAGCTTTTAGGAGAAAAGGGTCAGGATTTTATTGTGAAACTGCTGATTAAATTTAAACTGAATAATAAATATATTTTATTCACAGGCAGGAAAGCTGTGAAAAATACTGTGAATCTGAATTATTGCCATGATTTTAAAAATCTGGGTGATAATATTTCTCCGGTAATTGTCAGATATGTATTAGAGATTAATGGTCTTGATATCAATCAGGAAATTAATGGCACAGCCCATCTGTATGCGATAGGGTCCATAATTACAGCGGGAGCTCAGGATTGCACAATCTGGGGAAGCGGTTTATTAAATACCAGAATTCTGAATAGATTATCGAATCGAAAACTGGATATTCGTGCAGTAAGAGGACCGTTGACCAGAGCAGTTTTAATAGATCGCGGCTTTGATGTTCCTGAAGTTTATGGTGATCCAGCTATTCTGATGCCATATATATATAATCCAAAGGTCAGAAAAAAGTATTCGGTGAGTGTGATTACACATGTAAATGAAAAAGTTTGTCTGCCGGATAATAGCATTCATATCATTGATATTGCTACGAATAATTATAAAAAATTTATAGTGGAAATAAAATCGTCTGAACTTGTGATTTCTTCGAGCCTTCATGGAATAATTTTTGCGGAGGTTTATGGTGTCAGAGCGGTAATGCTGAAACCGGAAAATGATCTGTTCAAATATTTTGACTATTATTATAGTACAATGCGTTTTTCATTTCCGATTGCTGAAACAGTTGAAGAAGCATTGCAGGTTAAACCAGTTATGTTGCCGAATTTCGAAAATATGAAAAAAAATCTTCTGAAAGCATTTCCAGTAGACTTGTGGACAAATAGTTTCGAAATGGAAAGGGGAAAAATACAGTGAAACAGGGATTGGTTTCCATTGTTGTTCCGGTTTATAATACGGGAAAATATCTTAATCGTTGTATGAATAGTATTGTGAAACAGACTTATTCGAATATTGAGGTTATTCTGATTGATGATGGATCTACTGATGACAGTTCTGATTTATGTGATGAATGGGCTGAAAAGGATGAGAGAATCAAAGTAATCCATAAATTGAATGCTGGTTTGGGAATGGCACGTAATACTGGGATTGAAAATGCAAACGGGGAGTATATTTGTTTTTTTGACAGTGATGATTATATTGATTTGCAAACTATTGAAAAAAGTTATCGTCTTGCTTGTAAGTCAGAAGCAGATATAGTTTGTTTTGGCTACTATAAAGTATCTGAAAAAGGAAAAATATGCGGGTCTTTTATTCCCAATATGCCAAAATCTGAATATAAAGGAATAGAAATTCAGACAACTTTTTTACCTGAGCTGATTCAAAATGATCCGAATAATAAAGAACGTACAAATTTGTGCATGAGTGCGTGGGCTTCTTTGTATTCCATGACAATTATTCAAAAAAACAAATGGCGTTTTGTTTCAGAACGGGAAATCATTTCTGAGGATTACTATTCGCTTCTGTATCTTTATCGATATGTGGAAAAAATAGCAGTACTGAAAGCGGCCTGTTATTTTTATTGTGAGAATCAGGGATCATTAACACATGTTTTTCAAAAAAATCGATATGAAAAAATACGTCACTATTATCTGAAGTCCTTAGAAGCGTGTGAAGTATTGAATTATGGAAAGAAAATCAAAAAAAGAGTTTCGTATACTTATTTTGCAAATACTCTGGGAGCCATGAAGCAGATTATGGCTGGCAATATTGAATACAAAGAAAAAATGTATCTGATAAAAAATGTTATTGATGATGCGACATGCAGGGATGTATTAGATCAGATTAAAAATGACAGAATTCCATTAACATGGAGGATTTTTTTGATTGCCATTAGGAGAAAATGGTTACATTGTTGTTGCTTTTTATTGTATTTGCAGAATAAACGTAAATAATATGCTTTGAGTTATTTAGTAGGGAGGTTTGCAATGATTCCAAAAGTGATTCATTATTGCTGGTTTGGTGGGAATAAATTGCCTGAATTGGGAGAGCAGTGTATTGCATCCTGGAAAAAATATTGTCCTGAGTATCAGATTATTGAGTGGAATGAAACCAATTATGATTGTTTGCAATCTGTATATGCACGTGAAGCTTATGAAGAAAAAAAATGGGCTTTCATCAGTGACTATGCCAGGTTGGATATTGTTTATCGATATGGAGGGATTTATTTGGATATAGATGTGGAATTAGTTCAAAATCTTGATTCTGTAATTAACTGTTCCTGTTTTCTGGCAACAGAAACTACCAGAATGATTGGAACTGGTCTAGGTTTTGGAGCGGAGGCAGGAAATATTAATATAAAATTAATGCTTGATCAATATAAAGATATTCATTTTAAGCTGGGAAAAGAGTTAGTTGATATGCTGCCTTGTCCCCACAGGAATACTTTACCATTCCGCCGGATGGGTTTTGAAGCAAGTGACAGGATTCAGTATATTAATGGTGCTGTTATTTATCCGGCAGAATATTTCTGCCCTTTGGATTATGAAACGAAGCAGCTAAACATTACAGATAATACTGTGTCTATTCATCACTATAATGCATCATGGATTACTGAAGAGGAAATTGAACTTAAGAAAAAGGTTAATGAATATCGGAAACAGCATGGGAGAATCAGAACGATTATTTACAAAAACATCTGTGAATATCAGATGGAAAACAGGAGAGTAAAAATAAGTTTGATTGTGTACTTTTTCTGGAAAAAAATTCAAAGAAGAAGAAATCGTGCGAATCAAAACCTGAAGGAAGAGTGCAGAAGTTGGCAATATGCTGAAAGTGATGAGAGGAAACTGTAATGGCGAAGCAAAAGTCACTTATTTATAATTCTGTTTTCAATGTATTCTATCAGTTGCTCAATGTTATATTTCCATTTGTTACGGCAATTTATGTATCTCATATTCTTATGGCGGAAGGCGTCGGTAAAGTTGCGTATGCACAGAATATTGCTTCTTATTTTGTGGCGATAGCTCCGCTTGGATTGGTCAGTTATGGTGTAAAAGAGATTGCAAAGGTAAAAAATAATCCAGTGGAAAGAAACAAATGTTTTAGTGAATTGTTTTTAATCAATGCAGTTTCTACAGCTATTCTTGCCTTAATATATTATGTGACAGTTTTTTGCATGGATTCTTTTACTGAAGATAAAATGCTGTTTGTGGTTTGTGGCTTTCCGATTCTTTTGAACTTTATTAATGTGGAGTGGTTCTATCAGGGAATGGAAGAGTACGCATATATAACTGTACGCAGTTTATTTACAAAAATAGCTTCAATGCTTCTTATGTTTCTGATAGTTAGAGGTCGAAATGATTATGTTCAGTATGCATTAATCACTTCTTTTGTCGGAAGTGCCAACAGAATTTTTAATATGGTATATCTGCGAAAACTTGTTAGATTTCGCTGGATAAATCTGGACTGGAAAAAACATATGAAGCCAATGTTCATATTAGCATGCAACATTTTTTTGGCTAATATTTACAGTAAAGTAGATATTACGATGCTGGGTTATTGGAAAACGGATGCAATTACTGGTTATTATGCCAATGCATTTAAAATTGTAAATATTATTTTAAGTGTGTGCAGTGCTATAACAGATGTTTTTTTACCCAGGTTAAGTTTTATCTTCTGCGGTGACAGAAAAAAATATACGGATTTACTTAATTTTGGAATGAAGATAGTATTAGCAATAATATTTCCCACATTTGCAGGAATGGTCATGCTTGCATCGAGTATGATTCCGATTCTTTTTGGGAATTCTTTCATTCCTGCCGTTTCAACTGTACAATTACTGTCATTATTGATTTTGATAAAAGGGTTCGGTAATCTGGCATGTTATCAGGTGGCAATAAGCAGTGGTAATGAAAGAAAACAGACATTGGCTTACGTTATAGGATGTATTGTTAATGTTGTATTGAATGCATTACTGATTCCGGGGCTGAATCAAAATGGTGCAGCAATTGCATCTGTAATTTCAGAACTGGTATTAAATGCAGTATTATTTATTCAATTAAGGGAAATATCTGGTATTCATATCAAATGGAGCTATATGAGGATTGTATTAAATAGCTGTATTATTATGATGGTTTTCGTGGAAATAGTTTTAAGAATTATTCCGGGACAATCAGCTCCTTGGCTTGCAATTGCAGTCGGAGTAGCAGTGTATACTTTTTCCGGTTATTTGCAGGGAAATCAGGTGATTATGGATATATTTCAAAAAATGATAAAATTTATCCGAAAAAAACATATATCTAAATTTTGATTATTCAGACAACGATTTAATTTTTGGAGAGGGGTGATTGCCATGCAGCCGGAACAATTGTTTAACTGCATGAAGAAATATATAAAAAAAGAATGGGTAATTTGTTTTTTTTCAGCTGTATTTTTCGGATTAGCAGCTCACCTGTTTAAAATAACAAATTTTATACCTAATTGGGATTCTTTATTAAACCTTTATAATGATCAAAATAAAACAAATCTGGGCAGATGCTTTTTAGGTTTTGCATGTTCTTTTAGCACATATTATGACCTGCCCTGGATAAATGGCTTTTTATCATTAATTTATGTTGGACTCTCTGCTGTATGTGTCAGTGAATTATTTGAAATCAAAAGCAGAATATCTCTGGTATTAATTGGAGGTTTGATGGCAACATTTCCTACAGTTACTTCAACGCTGGCATATAATTATACGGCAGACGGATATTTCCTTGCACTTTTATGTATGTGTCTGGCAGTTATTGTGTGCGTTCGATTTTACAGGAGATTATTGCTTGCTGCAGTGCTGATTGCTTTTGGATTGGGGATTTATCAGGCTTACATTACTTTTGCCATGATGTTGATGCTGATTTATCTGGTTGATGAATTGTTGTTTAAGCATATAAATATGAAACAATTTTGGACAATGAGCTACAGATTTGCGGTTTGTGGAGTTTTGGGAGGCATCGGCTATTGGCTGTCAATGAAAATCACAGTGTATATATCGGGAATGCAATTATCAGAGTATCAGAATATTGATAAGTCTTTTTCTCTTCAGGAAATGAATTTTTTCTATTCTGCTTTGCGGGCTGGTTATAAATTTCTTAAGTATTTTTTCGATTTTTCAAATGGAATAAATTTGTTTTTAATTATAAATATAATTTTGTTTTTAGGACTGTCTATTCTGTTTTTATATTCTTTTTGGGTGCAGAAAACTTACCGGCAGTTTTGGCGGATTTTATTAACAGGAATGTGCCTGATTGCAATTCCGTTTGCGTCATACGCACTGTATTTTGTTAATCCGATATTGGATTATCATAATCTGATGGTAATGTGCCTTTGCCTGATCTATATTTTGCCTGTTCTTTTTTATGAGCGGTTGTCAGAACTTTCTGACAGGATGTTCATTATAAAACAATGGGGAATTTTAGGGCTATCTGCTTTAACAATTTTCAATTTTATATTAATTGCAAATATCAGTTATCAGAAACTGTATATGTCTTATGGGAAATCATATGGAGTAATTATTCGTCTGGCAGATCGAATAGAGCAGTTGCCAGGGGCACTGGAATGTAATAAATTAGCAGTCATCGGTTGCCTTCCTGGAAGTGAATCGATTTCCGTTGATTTTCCTCCGGATATGACAGGAATAACGGATGATTATATTATTCGGAAGCAGGACACCATGATGCAGGAAAATGTTACGCAGGCGATGTTGCAGGATTATTGCGGTATTACTTTTGAAGACACGACCGAAGATGATATCCGTGCTGTATGTAAAAAAGAGGAATTCAGTCAGATGAACGAATGGCCAGAGCAAAATTCTGTTTCTATAATAGGTGATATTCTGGTAGTAAATTTCGGAGGAGAAAAGGATGAGTAAGTTACCCTTTATTTATGTCCATGCTGATGATTATGGAATGAGTATAGATACCTGTCAGCGAATTCAGGACTGTTGGGAGAATGGTTGTTTGAACAGTATTAGTATTATGCCCAATGGGTGTGTAGAATATGCTATAAAAAGTGCAAAGCAAATGAATATTCCCTGTGTGATTCATCTTAATTTAGTTGAGGGAGAAGGATTGACTGATCCGGATAAAATTAATCTGCTTGTAGGGGCGAATGGATATATGAAAAATTCTTTTTTAAATCTGCTTTTACTGTCATTATCGCCAAAGCGTAAAGTAATGGAAGAACAACTATATCTTGAAATCAGAGCTCAAATTTTTGCATTGAAAAAATGTTTTCATGAAGATGAACAGATTTCCATAGATAGCCATCAGCATACGCATATGATACCGTTGGTTTTTAAAACGATTCTTCGGGTTATTGAAGACTATAAAATACCTGTCAGGTATTTGCGTATTCCGGCTGAACCTATCTGGCCATTTATTATCGAGCCATCCCTGTATCATACCTTTAAGCCTGTTAATATAATTAAAAATCTGATACTGAATTTTTTATGGTTGTTTGATCGCAGAAAGTTCAGAAATTCCGGCATTTCCAGTGCTTTGTTTTGCGGTATTGTTTTTTCGGGAAAAATGGATGCAGATCGATTGATGAAAATCTTTCCACATTTTTATAGACTGGCAGTAAAACGGGGCTGTGATCTGGAGTTCCTATTTCATCCGGGATTTGTAAAACCTGGAGAAAAACTTATGGATCCATACAAAAAATCTTTTCATAAATTTTATCATTCATATGGCAGGGAAATTGAATATGCAACATTGCATGAAAAAGACTGGTGTCAGCTAATAAAGGATAGAAACTCTGCAGCCTGTCAGATGACTCTGAACTCCCAGGAAAAAGTAACACTCAAAATATGAAGAGAATGGAAATACCTTGAAAATCCGGTGTTTTTTGTGTTGACTTCCCTGTGTGTTAGAATAGTTGTCAGTGAAGGAAAGAAGTTTTTGTGGTAGTATAGAGATACCACAGAAAGGAGCCGACAACTATGAACTACAGTGCAGAATTCAAAGAAAGCATCATCCGAAGAATACTTCCGTAAGCGCTTCAAAAGAAGCCGCAGTGCAATTACCTCCGGCAATTGATATACTGGACAAAACCAATATATCTTAAAGGAGGACATGTTCTATGGGAAGATCCAACCAGGAGACAGTAACTACATTTGCGGAGGTTTTTTCTTCATCCGGCATATCCTGTAATCAGAATAACCGAGCTGCTGCAAATGATAACCGCCTCATGATTTATTTTCAGGGAATGAAATTATACATTCCTGATGGTTTCCAGCCGGATACCCTTTTAAAACTTCTGCAGGTGATGAAAAAATTATGATGAAGCGTATGGCAGAAGGAGCCAGCCGGATCTTTCTTGCATGTGGAGCCACAGATTTCCGTAAACAGATCCCGGGCTTAGTTGCATCGGTAAGCATGCAGTTCAGGCTTGACCCGTATCAGGGTGACCTCGTTTTCATTTTCTGTAATAAAAAAAGAGATTCCATAAAAGTCCTGAGATATGACCAAAAAGCTGTTAGATAACATGAAATTTCAATGGCCACGGACACCTGCCGAAGTAAAAGAAATATCTTTTCAACAGGTAGAATGGCTTTTGCAGGGACTGGAGATCGAACAGAAAAAAGCCCATCATCATGTGAAGATCAGTGCAGAAAATACCTGTTTTTAAAGCAGGGAATAATGACAGTAAAACATGCGGAAAAGCCTTTAAATTCGGTAAGTGCTTCAAAAGAAGGCGTAGTACATATAACAGAAAATATTCTATTATGCACTACGCCTTCTTTTGAAGCACTTACTCTCGAGTATTTTGATGATCTGCTCATCTGTGTAATGTGAGGGCTGTCCTGGACGCGGGCAGTCATTAAGGAAGGAAGAAACAGCTTCTTCCAGATGGGAAGGGTCTTTTTCAGCAACCTCCTGAAAAAGAGGAAGACTTTTGAGGAAACGTCCACGCCACTTGCTGACAGAATCCTGTCCAAGGCCTACCTGAGTAGATATCTGCATGTTATTTAGTAAGCGGTCCATGAGACGCCGTCTGGCATCTTACATGAATCTATGATATCCTTCTTTTAGTTCGAATACGAACGAAAGGAGGTTTCGATTATGAATGATAATCAGACAAAATCCCAGTTCTGGAGAGAACGCCTTGAGGCACAGAAATCCAGTGGTCTCTCCATTCATACCTGGTGCCTGGAGAATCAGATTCCGCAGTCTCAGTTCTTCTACTGGAAAAGGAAATTCAACCAGGAAGTTCCCGATCAGCCACAGTTCGCTGAGATCTGCTTTTCCAATCAGGAGAACGACAGGATGCATGAGGAAAGTAGCTGTGTTTTCCGGATTAACTACAAGGGCATGGAAGTAGCCGTCAGTTCATTGGCGACAGTCAGATCACCGATCTGATCACGGCCCTGCGCCGTTCATGCTGAGGAAGATCACAGACGGGGTGGATCATATCTACCTTGCCTGTGGCCCTACCGATTTCCGCAAGCAGATCTCCGGACTGACTGCACTGATCCAGAGCAGGTTCCAGCTTGATCCCTATACATCAGCAAGCCTTTTTCTTTTCTGCAACAGACGAAGAACTGCGATCAAGGCACTGCGGTACGATGCAAATGGTTTTCTGCTGGTGTCGAAGGTACTGATGGATCAGCAGAAATTCAGCTGGCCGAAAAGTGAAAAAGAAGTCCGTGCAATCACGCAGACCCAGTTTGAATGGCTCCTTCAGGGAATTGAGATCGACCAGAAGAAGGCACTTCATTCTGTGGATATCTCAGCTGAAAACAGCTGTTTTTAGGGAAGTTATCCACGGTCGGAATGCCCGAAAAAGTGTTGATTTTCCTTGAAAAACGTCATTTTTCAAGCCAGTTTTCTGCCTTGTATTAATTGCGACACAATCATTTAAGCAATAAAGAAGTAATCACTAATGGAATTCTGTGTACTTTATCCTGCTTAACAATGGAGCAGTATGGGTTGATGGCAATTGGATGGATGTTTTTGATTTGGGGATATGATTGTATCAAATACAAAAAAGTTAACAAACGAAATTTAGTAGTATTCATTGCAGCTCTTGTGGCATTGAGTTCTATTCTTTTTGCACCAGGAAATTTTGTCAGGGTTGATGATGCCGCTGAAAAAGGAACATCGTTATTCATTAAAATAATTGATTTAATATATTATGACTACTACTCAAAGGTGTCTGCCTCTTTTGTATTTATTCTGGCAGCCTTTTGTGCAATTCGGTTTTTTAGATCAAAGAAGAAGTTCCTATCCATTGTTTCGGCACTGAATGCGGCGATATTACTAATCTGTTTTGACTATGGCTTGATTAAATCATCATTTCTTTTTGTTATTATTAGTGTTTTAGTAAGTCTGATAACAATTGTGCCGACCTTGATTACGATATTCAAGAAGAATGATATGATTCTTTTACTTTCGTTGGCAATAGTTGGTGGTGGATCTCAAATAATGCTTTTGGCAACACAATTATGGGGATTTAGAACGTCAATGAGCTGGATCCTCATCTATATCATCTGCATTCTAGCTATATTCTGCAATGATTATTCAGAGGAAAACATAGGGATTTACTTGTGTATCTTGTGTATGGCGATTAATCAATACCTGGGAATTGCAGGCATATTGATTGGCATTTTTTTAATCATGAGAAAAAAAGCCGTGAAGGTAATCCCAAGTCTATTATTGTTACTTGTTGTAGTTACGGGATTGGCAGATGAAGTAATAGGCTACAACGAAAATCGTGATATACATACAGAGAACAAAAAAATGGTTGAGTATGTAAACAATCACAACGAAGTATCTTCTATTACTATTCTTCCATATGATGATGAACAGTATGGCTGGACGTCACCCCCATTATCAGAATTTCATGAAAGGTATTTTAGAAGTTACTACAATATTCCAGATGATGTAGATATTATGTATGCGGAGGATTAACAACAGAAATGAGCTTATTATCCGTTATTCTACCATCATATAACGAAGAGCTTATGATCAAAAAAGCTGCGCAGACGGTAAGTAGAATACTGTCTGATGCATGTATTCCATTTGAATTAATCTTCGTAGATGATGGCTCTAAAGATAAAACATGGCAGATGATTCAAGAAGTTTCCGGTGAAGACATGCGAGTGAAAGGCGTGCATTTTTCCAGAAACTTCGGAAAGGAATCTGCAATCATTGCCGGGCTTGCTGAGGCTTCCGGAGGTTGTTGTGCAGTGATTGATTGTGATCTGCAGCATCCTCCGGAAAAGATTGTGGAGATGTACAGGCTCTGGGAACAGGGGTATGAAGTTATCGAAGGCCAGAAGTCAAACCGCGGAACAGAGAGTACAACACACTCTTTTGCGGCAAAGGCATTCTATGGTTTAATAAGCAAAGCTACCGGTTTTGATATGGAGAATGCTTCTGACTTCAAGTTGCTCGATAGGAAGGCAGTTGATGTTCTTATCAACATGCACGAGAGAAATGCCTTCTTCAGAGCGCTCTCTTCCTGGATCGGATTTGAAACAGCAACTGTAACATTTGATGTTCGGGATCGTGAAGCTGGTGAATCCAAGTGGTCGACCTGGTCTTTGGTGAAATACGCCCTTAACAACATTTCTTCTTTTTCTACAGCACCGATGCAGATTGTCACCATTCTGGGCATCATCGTGTTTGTGATCTCCGTCGTAATCGGAGTGACTTCGCTGGTTCAGAAGATCATGGGGATTGCACAACCCGGCTTCACAACCGTAATCCTGATCCTGCTGTTCTCGAGCAGTATCATTATGATCAGTCTTGGAATCATAGGGTTTTATATTGCACGGATTTATGAAGAGATCAAAGGAAGACCCAAGTACATCATTTCAAGAACCTGTGGAGACATAAAGGATAAAGCTGATGATAAAGAAATTATTGGATAGGACTTTCTGGAAGTTTATTCTGGTAGGTATCATAAATACGATTGTAGGTACCAGTGTGATGTTCCTATGCTACAATGCTTTCCATTTGAATTACTGGGTCTCCTCTGCAATGAACTATATTATCGGCAGCATTGTCAGTTACTTCCTCAATAAGTATTTTACGTTCCAGAATAAGCAGCGTAGCTGGAAAATTGTTATTAAATTCATCATTAACATCTCCGTATGCTACCTGATAGCTTATGGTGTTGCAAAGCCATTAGTAGCTCGGATCCTTTCCGGTCAGAGTGTTACGATACAAGAGAATGGTGCCATGCTGGTTGGCATGTGTCTGTTTGTAGGGCTTAATTATCTCGGACAGAGATTCTTTGCTTTTAAAAAAGAAGAAACGTAGAAGAAAGGGTTAATGAATCTCAAAGAGTAAATGATCGAATTGTAAATTAACGTCTGATTGCAATATCTGCGGTCAGGCGTTTTTTTAATGCCCTGAACCAGATTCTCACTCCAATCATTATAAAAATCTTCTCTTTGCAGGCATGGGATGGCAGAGGGATAGACAAGTTCCCTCGGAAGGGAGAACGAAGATATGCAAGTGACGAAAATCACATCCCCGGCTGAAGCGCATGTGCCTGCTACCCATCAGCTTACAGAGAAGCAGCTTTATGATGAGATCAACTGTATATAGTAAAATAAAAGTACCTCAAATCGGAAAGTAAAATTCCCAAATATCGGATTGGGAATTTCCCACAATAAAGCAGGACATCTTGAACCACTTAACCAATACCATTATCCTTTGGTAGAGACCAATCTATTCAAAGGAGGAAAGGAAGATGCTCAAAATGTCCCAAATCAATCATATCAGAGATTTGAGTAAATGTGGATACAATGTTTCTGAAATTCATAGAAAAACAGGGGCTGTGCATACGGCCACTTTCCGCGGCCATCAGGGCCGCGTTCTCCGGCCAGACAGGGCCATATTGAGCGGCCAGTCTTAAGACTGGCAGAGCCAAGTTTTCTCCGCCCTGCCAATCAGTGTTGTTAATTGTTGACTGAAGAATTATGCCTTCTCAATAAACACAGTAAATCCAGTAGTAAGTCTGCGACGAATGCCATCAAGCTTACCGTAACATTCCGGTTCATAACTCAGTGTATTACCCCATTCATCCGGGGAGTACTGACAACTGAAAAGAGTAGATGTTCCAAGATCGTCCCGAAGCTTCAGGAGGTGGTACAGGATTTTGATTCCCTCCTCGGTGTATCTGCTGATCGAGAAGTCATCGATAAACAGCAACTGTATCCGGGCATAATACTTGATCCGTTTACGATATTTATTGAGATCTTCCTGGCGGTTCAGAATGATCAGTTCATCCAGCAAATCACAGTAATCCACGAACTTACAGCGATAATTCCTGCGACAAGCTTCCACACAGCATGCTGAAAGAAAATAGGACTTGCCTGCACCAGTTATGCCATAGATTCCGACATTTTGTCGATTCTCAGCGAAGTGGAATTGCAGGATCTGTTGTACCGTAGCATCATTATAGATTCGTCCGTTCCCGGTCTTGAGGTTCTTGACCTGAGCCCCTTTATTGATCAGGCTGCTGAGCCTCAGATTTGTTTCAAATCGATTGTTGAGCGTTTCTGTGTATTGTGGTTCCAGAACCTCACGAATGAACTGCATAGCTGTATAGTTGCAGAGTTCCGGGCTTTTAGAGAGTTCCATAAAGCGCTGGGCTGCCACCGGAAGGGAAAGGGTGTCCAGCATTTCGTAAATATCTTCATTAGGATTCTTCATTGCCAGCCTCCGTTTCCTGACGTTTCAACAGGTTCTTAAGGGAATACTTGCTGTCGTCATCTTTGTATGTGCCGGATATACTCGGTGAAGAAGACTCCTTACTTTTATCTTTCGGCAGCTCCTTGTGGTATGTGGAGATAGTATTACAGATATAGGAATAGTTACATTTCCCTGCTAAAACGGCATCTTTACAGCAGCTTTCCAATGTCTCTGGACTGTACTTCTCAGCATAATGCATATGGCGCGTCCCAACGGCCGGTTTTGCGGAGCAAAACGGCCGAAATGCGAAGCTGAACAGCCGTTAGGCTTTGATTGATACAGAAATCTCTAGGATAATATATTC
>NZ_JBQHUC010000044.1:0-19307 GCF_052065395.1 Bariatricus sp. HCP28S3_F11
ACATTATACCAGAAAAAGGGAGGTCAATGCTCTTTTTATTTGCATTCTCCCATAAAATCAAGGTTTTTATTGAATTTTGGGACAAAAAAACAGGTAGTTTTTGACACTACCGCCCTTTTTCAGAAGGGAAGAGTATGAAAAAGTGAAGGAGAGCGCATTATGGAGAAAAAAGAATTTGATTTATTATCTTTAGGGGAAATATTACTGAGACTGTCACCGCCGAATAATGAGAGAATTGTGCGAGGCGATATGTTTGAAAAACAGGTGGGTGGCGCAGAACTGAATGTGGCTTCCGGTGTGTCACTTCTCGGACTCCGATCCGGAATCATTTCCAGAATTCCGGACAGCAGTATCGGACTATTTGCAAAGAATAAGATTCGTTTCTGCGGAGTCAGTGATGATTACCTGGTTTACGATGACAGCCGTGATGCAAGACTCGGGGTGTATTATTACGAAAATGGAGCATATCCGAGAAAGCCGGGCGTTGTATATGATAGACAGCATTCCTCTATGACAAGACTGGATATCAATGAATTTGACGAAAAAATCTTCCGCTCGACCAGATGCTTCCACACCTCAGGTATTACACTGGCACTCAGCGATGCATGCCGCAAAACAGGAGTGGAGATGATCCGCCGCTTCAAAGAAGCAGGGGCGCTGATTTCCTTTGACGTAAATTTCCGACTGAATCTCTGGTCCGGAGAAGAAGCAAGAAAATGCATTGAAGGAATTCTTCCGTATGTAGACATTTTCTTCTGCTCAGAAGATACAGCCAGACTAACTTTCGGAAAAGAAGGCAATCTATATGAAATCATGAAGAGTTTCGCAAAAGAATACCCGATTTCAGTCATGGCATCTACCCAGAGAACAGTACACAGTCCGAAGGTACATAGCATTTCCTCCGTAATCTATGACGCGAAAGCCGATAAATTCTATGAAGAAAAACCATACGAAAATATCGAAGTCGTTGACCGGATCGGAAGCGAAGACGCATATTGCTCCGGTGCACTGTACGGCCTTCTGATGGAAGGCGGATGTTGCGAAAACGCATTAAAATACGGCAATGCATACAGTGCTGCGAAGAATACAATTCCGGGGGATATGCCGTCACTTAACAGGGATGAGATTGAAAATATTATACGGGATCATAATACGATGGGGTATCATAGTGAGATGAACCGGTAGGTTGTCTGCAGGGACGCTGCTTTTGTCCCTCCAGCTCAAGCAAGGCTTTTTTCACATCCAATCCTCCGCCATAACCAACCAGTTTCCCGTTTTTCCCGATTACGCGGTGGCAGGGAATGAGAATCATGATCGGATTTCGGTTGTTTGCCATTCCGACTGCTCGGCATCCTTTGGGATTGCCAACGGCGATGGCAATCTCTTCGTATGATCTGGTTTCACCGTAAGGAATGGTAAGGAGTGCATCCCAGACTTTGCGTTGAAAATCAGTTCCTTTGGGGGCGAGCGGAAGGGTAAAATTCGTTCGTTTTCCATCCAGATATTCCAGAATCTGTTTTTCTGTTTCATATGCCAAATCAGGAAGATTTGTATTACTTTTAGAAAATATTTTGGAGTTTAGACTCAGCATGACAATAGAAGATGCTGTACAGCCGACGGTCATATCTCCAAGTCGGGTATAAAATGTATAATAAAATGTGGTCTCTTTTTCCATGTGGAATGCTCCTTTCTCAGAATCGGTATTGCTTCTTAGAATAACAGATTTTTCCTGAATTGATGAAATCAAAAACCTGTGCTATGATTAAGTATATCAGAAAAATATTATGAGGTGAAGCAGAATGAAGATTATTATGTTTGGAACGAATGCGTGTAAAGATTGCCTGGAAGCAGTAAAGGCGCTGGATGAAAGAAATGCGGATTATATGTATCTGGAATTTTCCGAGAGCACGGCGAATCTGAAACGTTTTCTGAAATTGCGGGATACAGAGCCTTTGTTTGAGGAGGTTAAGAAAAAAGGTGCGATTGGAGTGCCCTGTTTCAAGCTGGAGGATGGAACCCTGACGCTTGATCTGCAGGAGGTATTGGATAAGCTGTAGATTGAAACGGAAAATCAGAGAAATAGATCAGGATGCAGTGAACCATTGGAACGCTGCATCCTTTACTATACTGTAAATGATTGAGTTTCTTAATTAACGTCGGTAAGCAAAATATGGAAGTCCATCTTTCATCGGAACTTCTACATTACCCTGAACGAGTGGTCTTGCGTAAGCAATGAATTCGCCTCCGATATCGGAGCCGTTTTCGGTGATCCATTTCTGCGGAACCGGTTTTTCCATGTTGCAGATGATGTTGACATCTGCGGTGCCGAATTCCAGTTCATACGGCTCAGAGCTCTTGCGGATAAAGGTAATCATCTTTCCGGTCTCGCCGTCGATTGCCGCTTTCACTGCAAATCTGCCGGATTCAACAGCTTCATTTAAATCGGTAGCAGACAGGCAGGATGAAGAGCATCTCTGACAAACGTTCAATTCAACGGAACGAACTTTTACGCCAAGTTTTTCTTTTACCAGATTCTCAAGATATTTTCCGGAACCGGTCAGCATCTTATGTCCGAAATTATCTACGCCTACATCGCTTGCAAGTTCGCAGACGAAGGTGCCGTTTCCATCGTTGATTCCTTCGGAAATGCAGACAACCAGGTTGGAGGTGGTCTGAAGTTTTTCTTTTACTTTTTCGATAAATGCATCGGTGTCAAATGCAACTTCCGGAAGATAGATGAGTACCGGATTATCCCCTTCGAATTTGCGGGCAAGTACGCTTGCAGCGGTGAGCCAGCCTGCGTGGCGCCCCATGATTTCAACAATTGTAACAGATTGTTTATTATCGTATACAGAGGCATCGATGGCGATTTCACGTACGGTGGAAGCTACGTATTTCGCCGCGCTTCCGAAGCCCGGAGTGTGATCTGTCTCGACAAGGTCGTTGTCGATCGTTTTCGGCACACCGATGATGCGGATCTTATTTCCTACAGAAGCCGCGTAGCGGGAAAGTTTGCTGACGGTGTCCATGGAATCATTGCCCCCGATATAGAAGAAATAGCCTATTTCAAATTCTTCAAATTTCTTAAATAATTCAGGATACACCGGATCTGACAGATCTTCCGGGAGTTTGTAGCGGCAGGAACCGAGGAAGGACCCGGGTGTCGTTCGGATTCTTTCCAGTTCTCCATTTTCTGCGAGAGGTGCCATCTCCATCGTACGTCCCGCCAGAAAACCTTCGATTCCGTTCACCATACCGATGACTTTGCCGATTGCAGGATTGGCAAGTCCTTCAGAAACCACGCCGTAAAGACTTCCGTTGATAACGGCGGTAGGTCCGCCTGACTGTCCGACCAATAAATTGTTGCTCATAACATATTCCTCCTTTAATACGTTTTCGTATCTTATTTAACTATATCTGATAATTATTAATTTTACAATATTTCTTGGAAAAGATGATAAAATGAGCTATACTAAGTCGGAAGAGGTTAAAAAGAAATCAAGAGGAGAAAACAAGATGAAGTACATTTCTTTTGCAATTCCGTGTTACAATTCCGCAGCGTATATGGAGCGCGCAGTGGAATCAATCCTGAAGGGTGGGGAAGATGTAGAGATTATTATTGTAAATGATGGATCGAAGGATGCAACTTCGGAGATTGCGCATAGATATGAAGAGCAGTATCCGGGAATCATCAAGGCAGTCGATAAAGAGAACGGCGGACATGGTGATGCAGTGAATTTCGGTCTTGCGAATGCCAGCGGAAAATATTTTAAAGTTGTGGACAGTGATGACTGGGTAGATGAAGAGGCGCTTAAGAAAATTCTGAAAGTACTTAAGGATTTTGAGGCGGACGATCAGCAGGTGGATATGCTGATTTCCAATTATGTATATGAAAAGGAAGGAATGACACATAAGAAAGTCATTGAATACAAGAATGTACTTCCTGAGAATCAGATTTTTGGGTGGGATGATATTAAGCGTTTTCATCTGGGACAGTACATATTGATGCATTCTGTGATCTATAGAACGGATTTCCTGAAGCTCTGTCAGCTTGAACTGCCGAAACATACATTTTATGTGGATAATATTTATGTTTATTATCCGCTCCCGCATGTGCATAAGATATATTATCTGGATGTGGATTTTTATCGTTACTATATCGGAAGAGAAGATCAGTCTGTCAATGAGAAAGTGATGATCGGTCGTGTGGATCAGCAGATTTTTGTTACCAAGAGAATGATCGACATGTATGAGATGAGGATGGTGACGAATAAAAAGCTTCGTCAGTACATGACGAATTATCTGGCAATCATGATGACAGTGTCCTCTATTCTTCTGATTCGCTCAAAATCAAAGGAAAATCTGGAGAAAAAGCATGAGCTTTGGCAGTATTTAAAGAAGAGAGATTATAAAACTTACTGGAAGATTCGGTATGGTATTCTTGGACAGACGATGAATCTTCCGGGAAGATCAGGAAGAAAGATTTCTTCTCTGGCATATATTGTGGCGAGAAGGATTGTTGGATTTAATTAAATACTGGAACTGAATTTGAAGAAGACAAATGGGGTATCTTGTATCAGATTGATACAAGGTATCCTTTTTATTATCATGAGGAAATCTTACTTAAAACTTACATAGATATTGCTCGCTTTTGACAATAAAATACTATAATTTCCCAGATTATGAAGATTGCATGATTTGGAAAGGAACTATTCAGATGAAAAAAGCAGAAAAAACAAAAGGAAAGACAGCGAGCATCCCATACATGATGAACAGGGAATTATCATGGCTGAAATTCAATGAGAGAGTATTAAATGAAGCAGGAAACCCGAGAGTACCTTTGGCAGAAAGACTGACATTCATGTCTATTTATCAGTCAAATATGGATGAATTCTACAGAGTAAGAGTCGGTACACTGATGGACCAGATGGAATCAGCGGAAGTGGTTCGTGAAAATAAGACCAATATGACCAGTGAAGAGCAAGTGAAAGCAATTTTGAAGGCTACCAGAGAACTATGCACAGGTGGCAAAGAGCAGTTCTTTTCTGTCTAATAAGGCCACCGGTGAGATTACAATAGAGGGATCGACTTCCGTTGCGCCGCTTATGGAAAAGCTGGCAGAGGCTTATGAACAAATCAATACAAATGCTAAGATTACTGTGACTGCAACAGACTCTTCAAAGGGACTGACGAAAGCAATGTCAGGAGAATGCGATTTCGGTATGTCTTCCAGAAATCTGAAAGACTATGAGAAAGAATTGTTGGACTATGAAACGATAGCAAGAGATAATATTGTTGTTATTGTAGAAGAAAATAATCCTCTGGATGATATTACATTAGAAGCGTTAAAGCTCATTTATACAGGAGAGTTGAGAAATTGGAATGATCTGAACCAATAGAAAATATGGGGAAGGCGGCAGAGTTACTGGGAGCCAGATTCAGACTTACGGCAAACGGAAGTAAAGTATTATAAATAGGAATCTTCAGGTGGAAAAATGTTGGATGATCAGATTTTACAAACAGAACAAAATAATGAGACTGTGACGACTGAAAAGAGTATAGGGTTTGAACCGATCATTACAGATTCACATCGTGCGGCAAGAGTCCTTGAAGAAAATGGGATTGTATATGAAGGGGACATCGAACTCGGTAATATCGGATTTTGTAAGATCGAAGCACAGCAGGGCTGCCTGACAGGTTCCTTTTGTATCCCGAAGCTTCTCGATGTACAGGGAAGCCGTTATCGAATTCTGTTTTTTATTACAAGTGATAAGGTAGTTCTGGTTGATGATGACGGATTTTCAAAAAGGCTTGTTTCCAGGATTAAGCGGAGAAAGAGCACCAGATATAAGACGAAAGAAATATTTTTATTTAATTTTATCGCCGAGTTTATGAATCGTGATCTGGAATATCTGGTACAGTTCGAGAAAAAACTGATGGAATTAGAAGAAGCGGTTCATCGTGATCATACTGAAAATTTTCAATCCAGCATTGCAACAATTCGCCGCGAACTCCTGATCCTGCGGGGATACTATGATGAAATCATGGACGTAGGGAAGGCCTTGGAAGAGAACGAAAATCATTATTTTGCCAAAAAGCACTTAAAGTATTTTGGGACGATTTCTGACCGGGCAGAGCGGCTGATGAATAAAACATCCCATCTTCTGGAGTATGCCGGGCAGGTGAATGATGCTTATCAGGCTAAAGTGGATGCAAAACAGAACAGTAATATGCAGTTTTTGACGATCGTATCTACAGTTTTTTTCCCGCTGACATTGATTACCGGGTGGTATGGAATGAACTTTCAAAACATGCCGGAACTGGAGAGTGGCTATCCCGGGGTGATTCTTTTGAGCGTTATCGTGGTGGTCGCCTGTATTATTGTTTTTAAAATCAAGAAGAATTTTTAGGAATAGAAATAGAATATTGCTATCTTATCACAAGTATTCGAAAAATGGAAACCTAAAAACCTTGCATTCTCCTGCCGCATAAGCTATACTGCGATTAGTAATGCGGAGGACAGGAAATCATGCATGTAACTGAAAAATTAACAAGGCCACTTACGGAGGCGAAGTACTTAAATGCGGATAATGTTGACCGATACCGGAGCATTATGCGCATTTTTTATGAGAATTATGAAAAACTGAAATACTGGATGTATCAGGAGGATGTTTATGCTCAGATGATACAGGATCCATATTTTGCTGAATACCGAATGGAGCAATGCCAGCAGGATCTGGCTGCGCTGGTGGAATGGAAGAATCTGACTACGATTCAGGATACCAGAAAGGTTTCTTCCATTGAAGAGTTCAAGAATAAGAAATTCCGTTATCAGATGTCGGAGTATAGTGTGGAAATTGAACGTCTGGTGCTCAGGCTGGAGAATCTATTCATCGAAGGAGCGTCTCTGGAACCGACTCTTCTGGAGCGGATCCGGCGCAGTGTTGCGAGATTCCCGGAAATGGGCGGGGCGGATTTGAATACAGTTTATACATGGTGGCAGGATTTGAACAATGATTTTATCCGGCTGAACCAGAATTACCAGGACTACATTCGCGATTTGAACAGTGTGAAAGCAGAAGAAATGATGCGGACGAAGGAATTCCTGGTATTTAAGGATAAACTGGTGGAGTATCTGAGAAATTTCATCAAGGGATTGCAGAGAAATGTGGGCGTAATCGAAGAGAATCTGCGGATGTTGGATCCGGAACTGCTTCATCAAGTGCTGGACAAGGTGAACCAGTATGAATTGTCGATTCCGAGGATAGATGTGGAAGTATCTCCGGAGCTCATTGAAGAGAAGACGAAAGGGCGCTATCAGAGCATCCGTAACTGGTTTGTGGCGGAGAATGGGCAGGAAAATGAAGCCGGGAAATTGTTTGATGCAACGAATGAGATTATCCGCAGGATTACACGGTATGCGGCGCAGCTGAGCGAGAAAAATGCACTGGGAGCGAACCGCAGGGAAGAATACCGAAAGGTGGCGGAACTGTTCCTGAAGTGTGAAGATGTACAGGAAGCACACAAAATGTCGGCAATGGTTTTCGGACTGGAGAAACCATTTCATTTAAAAGGGGACAGCCCGAGAGAGACGGACAGTATGAACAAAGGTGTATATGAGGAGCCGGCATTGGAGCTGTTGCTGAAACCCAGAGTGAGAACATACCGTGAGAAAACGAGGAGAAGTTCTATCAGAGACAGCCGAAGGGAAAAGGAAGAGACCAGAAAGCAGATGCTGGAGCAGCTTCGGGAGGACAGGAGAAAGATTGAAATGCTGGAGCGGGATGGGCGGATCGATTTCGCATCCCTTCCGGTTATTGAGCCGAGAGTGCGGGAAATCCTGCTGAAATGGCTGTCGGATGCGCTGGAGGATGCAGATTATACGGCACGGACGGATGACGGAAGACTGTATGTACTGGATACAAGAGAGGCAAAAGAGAGCTGTGTGGTGCATTGTGAGGACGGAAACTTTACGATGCCGAAGCTTGCGATCGTATTTCAAGAGGAAACGGGAGAATGAAAGAGTTAGAGGCATTACTGGAAAAGCGCTGGATTCTGAAAACGGAGGATAAAGAACTGTATTATAAAGTCAGAGATTCGATTGGTGAAATCCGGCGTTTTGCAACAGATAAGATGGGATGTCAAGTCATAGAAAATTCACTTCTTGTAAAAATGGAGAAGATTCCGGCGATACCGGAAAGTTTTATGGGAATCGAAGAATTTACATCAAGAGAGGAATATGCATTTCTTTGTATTTTGCTGATGTTTCTGGAGGATAAGGATGCGGAGGAGCAGTTCATCCTCTCGCAGCTTACAGAGTATGTTTCCGCCAATATGCCGGGACAGCCGGTGGACTGGACCTTATATACCAGCCGGAGGAGAATGGTGAAGGTGCTTCGGTATGCAGTGGCACAGGGGATTGTGAAGGTGACGGATGGAAGCGACGATGTGTTCATGGACGAAGAGTCCGGGGAAGTGCTGTATGAAAATACAGGAGCATCCAGATATTTTATGAGAAATTTTTCAAGGGATATCATGGAATATACAAGACCCGAGGACTTCCGCGAGAGTGACTGGTTTGAAATGAATGAAGACCGTGGAATCGCAAGAAGACACCGCGTTTACAAACGGCTGCTGTTTTCGGTGGGGATGTATCGGAACGCCGGAGCAGAGGAAGATTTTGAGTATTTAAAATACTACGGACGCAGACTTGCGGAGGATCTGGAACAGAATTTTGACTGTCAGGTACACATTCACAAGGGAAGTGCATTTCTCTTGGCGGGGGAAGACTGCCATATTGGAACGACATTTCCGGGAAATAATGCGCTGTCGGATATTCTGCTTCTGTGCTGTGCAAAAATCCGCGAAAAAGTAGAGAGCGGAGTATGGAAAACCGGGAATGATGATACCATTCGTGTTGAAAAGATCGAGTTTGAGCAGATGCTAAGAGAAGTAAAGGCAGAGTCGGGCTTGGGATTCACAAAGAATTACCGGGAGATGCCGGAAGGGGAGTTTGTGCGTGAGATCACGGAGAATCTGGAGCGGTGGACCTTTATCAAATGTGAGGAGAAGGAGCATCAGGTGATCATATATCCGTCGGCGGGAAAGATGACGGGATGTTATCCGGACGATTATGCGGGAGGAAATACGAATGAACAGTAGATGGCAGGCAAATAAAATCGGTCTTATTAATTTCTGGTATTATGATGAGCAGGAGTTTCCTTTCGTAAAGGGAAGAATGCTGCTGCGTGGATCGAACGGTTCGGGAAAATCCGTTACCATGCAGAGTGTGGTGCCGCTCCTTCTGGACGGAAATATGAGTCCGGAGCGATTAGACCCATTTGGATCCCGGGACAGAAAAATGAGCAGTTATCTTCTGGAGGAGGACGATGGAAGGGACGAACGCACGGGGTATCTGTACTTGGAATTCAGACGGAAGGAAAGCGATACCTATCTTACCATTGGGATGGGAATCCGTGCAAGGAGAGGAAAACCGCTGGATAAATGGTATTTTGGCCTGACTGACGGGAGAAGAATCGGAAAGGATTTTTTCCTGTACAAGGAGACAGATGAGAAGGTAACACTCTCCCGTAAGGAATTGGAAAATCGCATTCAGGGTGGCGGTCAGGTATTTGACCGTCAGATAGAATACATGGAATTTGTAAACCGTCAGGTATTCGGTTTTGAGACGGTGGAAGAGTATAAAGAAATGATCGATCTTTTGATCCAGCTTCGTACACCGAAGTTGTCAAAGGATTTTAAACCTTCTGTCATCAATGATATTCTGAGTGATTCGCTGCAGCCGCTGTCGGATGAGGATCTTCGTCCGATGTCTGAGGCGATTGAAAATATGGATACTATGAACCTGAACCTGAAAGCCAGACAGGAGGGAAAGCAGGCGGCAGAGAAGATTAACCGGGTACTGGATAAGTATAACCGGCTTGTTCTGTTTGAAAAAGCAGAAAATTTTGAGGAAAATCAAAAGAAGCTGGAATCTTTAGAAAAGGAAGAGAACGACAGAAAACGGCAGATTCGTGAGTGTGAAACCCGGGTGCAGGAGCTGGAAAAGAATAGGATGGATCTGGATGCCGGGAAGATTGCCATGGAAAAAGAACGTGACTCTCTGAGTAAAAGTGATGCGGTAGGGCTGAAACAGAAGGAAACAGAGCTTGCAGACTGGATTGCAGAAAAGGAAAAGACGTTGAGGGAGAAGGAGAAGCAGCTCGCAGACAAAGAGGAGCAGTATGTCGAATTCGAGAACAGAAAGAAGGCAGAGCAGGACAGGATATGGCAGAAGGAGCAGGAACTGAACCGGCTTCTGGAGGAAATGCAGGAAGAGGCCGATGAGATGGCGTTTCAGGAGCATGCATTCATGAACATGGAACTGAAAGAGAACTTCCGCACGGCATATGCATTTGATACGCATGAAAAGCAGTTTTTACAGACACAGAAGCATATTTCCGAAGGACTCAATGTTCTTCGCGAAGTAGATGCACAGCAGAGGCAGGTGGAAGAGTTACTTCAGAAACGGGAGAAACATCAGAGGGAGATGGATGCGTCATGGCGGAAGGTGAGTGAGCTGGAAGCCGTGTTTGTGCAGGTGCAGAACGAATGGAAGGAAGCACTTTATAGTTGGAACGGGCGCAATCAGGAGCTTGTTCTGTCCAATGAGATGCTGAAACAACTGGCGCAGTTCGCAGAGACCTATGATGAGAAGGCAGATTTTGGCAGTGTTCGCCAGATGGTGGCAGATGTAAAGATTGGGAAAAAATCAGAACTGGATGCAACTCTTTGGAAGAACCGGGAGAGAGTGAAGGAGCTTCAGGCAGAGTACGAGGAACAGAAAATGCAGCTCCATGAGTGGGAGAACCATAAAGAGCCGGAGCCGGAGCGCAGTGAGGCGGTCTTAAGAAACAGAAAACGCCTGCAGGAAATGCAGATCCCATATCAGGAATTTTACAAGGTCATTGAATTCGGAACAGCGCTTGACAAAGCATCCTGTGACCGACTGGAAGAAGCTTTGTACTATATGGGTATTCTGGATGCGCTTGTAATCGAAGAACAGTACAAAGAAAAGGTACTGTCTATGGAACGTGGCTGCAGCGATAAATACTTGTTTGTCCAGAAGCAGCGGGTGGAAAAAAGTATTTTGGATGTGTTGGAACTGAATGATTCGGTAAATGATATCTTTTT
This sequence comes from Bariatricus sp. HCP28S3_F11, assembly GCF_052065395.1. Classification (NCBI taxonomy): domain Bacteria; kingdom Bacillati; phylum Bacillota; class Clostridia; order Lachnospirales; family Lachnospiraceae; genus Bariatricus; species Bariatricus sp. HCP28S3_F11. The sequence goes on from NZ_JBQHUC010000044.1 coordinate 11,194, forward strand.
CAATCAGCGGATCACCGGCATTCTTGGAAATATAGCCTATGATGGGGAGGGAATCACTTCTATTTCATCGCAGGGGACCTACCAGATCGGTGTTCTGACAGGAACGTTGACAGGAGAATATGAAGCCGGATTTCTCGGAACCAGAGCGAGAGAGCAGAATCGTCAGGCGAAGATCGCAGCATGTATTGCGGCGATGGAACTGTTGGAAAAGGAGCTGGCGGGACTTCAAAAAGAGGCAGAAGAGCTGCAGGAACGCATTGATCTCCTTACTAAAGAATACGAAGCATTTCCGGGGGATGTGGATCTTAAGGAGGCGTACCGGATGATGGCGGATGCCGCAAGGTATGCAGACCGAATGAAGGAAGAAGGACTTCTCATGGAAGAAAAGCTTCGTGAAATGACGGAGATCTTAAGAGAGAAAAAGAAGGAAGCTTTACAGATTGCGGAAAAGCTGTATCTGACCTGCAGCTACGAGGTGTTCCTGAGAGCGGATGAGGCGGCCCGCGGATACGGACAGCATTTCTATCAGTTGAAATCCGGTCATGAACTGTTTGTACAGATGGTGTCTCACTTGCGTGAACTTGGTGAACGTATGGAAGATCTGGATGCGGATATGGACCAGATTCGGTACGATGCCGGAAATACAGAAAAAGCGCTGCGAGCAGATCGTGCAGAATATGCTTCCGTGCAGGAGCAGCTGAAGTTAACGGATTATGAAGAAATCAAAGAGCGGCTGGATGCCTGTGTGAAATGGCTGAACGAGTATCCGAAGAAACTGCAGGACTGTGTGGAGGAGAAAACCCAGAAAAGTGAACAGGCAAAGAATCTGAAAGAACAGATGGAGGCAGGAGCCGATAATATAAAAGAGAGAAGAAGAAGGGGAGAGTATCTGCGGAAATGTTATGAAGCAGAACTGGCTCTTGCCTATGTGGCGATTCCGGAAGAACTGGCTCAGGAGGTGAGTAAGGTGCGAGGATATCTTGCCACAGACTGCCGTGAACTCCAGAAAGAGAAGATCATTCGGGATCTGAACGAGGTTTATTTTGCAAACAAGGGATTTCTGAATGATTATCAGCTCATGCAGACGGAACTGTTTGGTGAACTGGATGAATTTGCCAGAAAGGGAGACCCGGCGGCGAAACGTATGGACATTCTGGCAAGATATCAGGGAGTAAAGATCCCGTTCTTTAAGTTACTTGACCATCTGGAAGAAGAGATTGCAGAGCTTGTGGAACTGATCAAAGACGGAGACAGGGAGCTGTTCGAGGATATTCTGGCAAATACAGTGAGCCGGAAAATCCGTGGAAAAATCAACAGTTCCAATGCGTGGGTCGATAAGATGAACGCACTGATGGGAGCCATGAACACCTCAAGCGGTCTGAAACTGAGCCTGCGCTGGCGAAGCAAAACGGCGGAGACAGAGGATCAGCTCGATACGAAAGAACTGGTGGAACTTCTGAAAAAAGACTATCGTCTGATGCGGGAGGATGAGGCGGCCAAGCTGTCACTCCACTTCCGTTCCAAGGTGGAAGAGGCGAGACGGCACGCAAAGGACAGTGAAGGCATGGTCTCTTTCTATCAGGTGATGAAGGAAACACTGGATTACCGGAAATGGTTCGAATTCCAGCTCTTTTCACAGAAGAGCGGAGAGCGGCAGAAGGAACTGACGAACAGTGTCTTCGGAACCTTCAGCGGAGGTGAGAAAGCAATGTCCATGTATGTACCGCTGTTCTCGGCGGTCGTGGCAAAATACCAGGGAGGACGGGCGGATGCTCCGCGGCTGATTTCTCTGGACGAAGCATTTGCCGGTGTGGACAATAAGAATATTCGGGATATGTTCCGGCTGATGACGGAATTCCAGTTTGATTTTATCATTAATTCACAGGTGCTCTGGGGGGATTGTGATACGCTTGATGCGCTGGCAATTTACCAGCTCCTCAGACCGGAAAATGCAAAATTTGTGACCGTAATGCCTTATCTGTGGAACGGTAAGGCGAAGGAGATGGTGGACGATGAAGAAAAGATGGAACAACGGGCTCTCCAGTTCGCTGACTAGAGAATGTGCAGACTATTTCCGGGAGAGGCCGGTATTTGACCGGCTTCTGCGTGGATTCCGGGAAAAATATATGTCCTATGGATCCTTCTCCGGTACGGTAACTGTGCGTAATTTATCCGAAGAGGACATAGAGGATCTGGAAGGATTTTTTCAGAAAAATTTCCATGGACAAAAAAGTGTGTCTATTTCTGCGGCCAGGTTTGAAAAAGCATTGAAGAACAGCAGATTCGACAGCTGTTTGCCAAAAGATATTCTGGAACAGTATTTTGGAGAAGAAATGGCGGGAAAGAAAGAACTGCAAAAGGTAGAGGAACAGAAGTGGCATCTGGAACTGGAGCATGCGAAAAGATCGTGTATCGGAACTTTGGCGCAGCAGTGGGTGGATGAACTGATTCAGAAGAAAAGTGAGACATCACTTTATCTGGCAAAGCGTTACCGAGAATCCGGTAAAAACATAGAAGAAGTAAGGGCACTGCTGCATTTGGGAATCCGGATCCTCAATGCATTTCCCTATCATCAGGAGAGAACGGAATATCTGGCCGTATTTGCCACGATGATGACCGGAAATCCGCATGCTTTTGATGACGGCATGAAGGATGGACAGTTTTTGCGGCTTCTGGCAGAATGGGATACAGTGCACAGGGGGCTGAATGTCGAAAAATCGGAACTGTTCCCGGCATTACAGAAGCAGAGGATTTATTTGGCGGTTGGGATACTAAGAGACGATGTTTCCAATTGTGTGATGCTTTCGGGAATCCGGGCATGGAATCGGAATGGAAAAGCGCATGCAGGAATGGAAGGATTCCGGGACGAGGGTGACCCTGTGCAGGTGCCGCTGGCGGTGCTTGCCGGATGGGAGCGGGTTGAATGCCCGGCTCAGGAAATCTATATTGTGGAAAATCCATCCGTATATGCTATGTTATGCGGAACATGGAGAGGGCGAAAAGCATGTATGTGCATGAACGGGCAGCCCAGACTCAGTGCGGTGATGATGCTGGATCTGCTTAAAAAGGCGGAAAGCAAGGTGTACTACGCGGGAGATTTTGACCCGGAAGGCATGCTGATTGCACAGAAAATTCGACACTATTATAAGGGAGAGATGGAGTACTGGCATATGTCGGCTAAAGACTATGAGAAAAGCCGATCTCAGGAGAGGATTTCTGAAAGAAGACTGAAAATGCTGGATAGGATTGAAGACACTGAACTCGTGGAACTTGCGGATGCAATCCGCAAAGAAGGTGTGGCGGGATATCAGGAATCAATCTGGGAAGTGTATCTGGATGGATGTTAGAAAAAAATCCGGAAAATATGCTGAATCGGGTAGAAAACGGAGGACGCGTATCTCGCAGAAAGTACGCCGGGGCGTACTTGAAATAAAAATGTGATTAAAATATTTTGCAGAATACAAAAGAAGGAGTGATGATTATGCCTGATTATCGGAAAACAAAAAGAGCCTGTTATATGGGATTTATTACACAGGCAATTGCAGCTAATTTTGCCCCATTGTTATTTTTAAAATTTCATCATGATTATCAGATTACACTTGGAAAAATTGCATTGATCTCTACCTGCTTTTTCTTTACACAGTTGCTGGTAGATCTGTTTTGCGCAAAGTTTGTGGATAAAATAGGGTATCGAATCTGTATTGTTGCTTCTGAGGTTTGTTCGGCAGCGGGACTCATTGGTCTGGCGTTTCTGCCTGATCTTTTGCCGGAACCGTTTGTCGGAATGATCCTGAGTGTTATTGTGTATGCAGTCGGAAGCGGTCTGATTGAAGTGCTTTGCAGTCCGATTGTGGAGGCATGTCCATTTGACAACAAAGAGGCGACGATGAGCCTGCTTCACTCTTTTTATTGTTGGGGAGCGGTAGGAACAATTGTAATCTCTACACTGTTTTTTGCGGTGTTTGGCATGGACAGATGGAAATGGGTGGCTGTCTTATGGGCACTTGTTCCGGCCGTAAATATCTATAATTTTGCTACTTGTCCGATCGAACATCTGGTAGATGACGGGAAAGGAATGGGAATAAAAGAACTGTTTCGAAAACCTCTTTTCTGGATCGCAATATGCTTAATGATATGCTCCGGCGCATCAGAACTGGCAATGGCACAATGGGCATCGGCTTATGCGGAGGCGGCTCTGGGGCTGTCAAAGACAGTTGGAGATCTGGCAGGTCCCTGCATGTTTGCTGTTACAATGGGGATCAGTCGTGTGATCTTTGGAAAATATGGTGACAAAATGGATCTGATGAAATTTATGACAGGATCTGGAATACTATGTGTGATATGTTACCTGCTTGCTTCTGTATCGTCGAATCCGATAGCCGGTTTGATCGGATGTATTATCTGCGGCTTTTCTGTCGGGATTATGTGGCCCGGCACGATCAGTATTTCATCAGAAAGATTTCCGGCAGGCGGAACAGCGATGTTTGCGTTGCTTGCTATGGCAGGGGATCTGGGCGGAAGCATAGGCCCGGGGATTGTCGGGCGTGTGACTCAAAGTGCAGGAGACAATATTCGTGTGGGTATGGGAGTAGGACTTTTGTTCCCTATTACCTTATTAATCATGCTTTTTATCTTGAAAGAAGATAAGACTCCCACCTCTATAGGTGATGAGTTGTGACTCTTGCAAGGCAAAAGAAACATTAATAAAAGTCTGAATCGAGTCCGTTTTACGAAAGATGTACAATCCTGCCGGCACAGGATGTAGAGAAGATCGTATGAATTAGAGGATAAAAAGATGACACGAAAAATGTAAGCAGTAAAGATTCTGGAAAGTCATCATATATTGTAAAAAGCAAAATGATAGGATTTCTTGAAATGACGGAACAGAATCTGGAAAATATGTTGAATCTCGCATTGGACGCGACGGAAAAAGAGCGGGAAAAATCTCTGAATCTGGATGTGGGGTATTATCCGATTGAAAAAGAATGGGAGTTGATTGTAAAGTATTCCGGCTCCCTGGATGCGGTGCGGGAGTTCGCTGTGCAGGTGACTGAACTGAAAAATGAGTATGCGATCGTCGTTGTACGGGAATCAGACATACAGAGACTTGCGAATCTGCCGCAGGTGGAGTATATTGAAAAGCCAAAAAGATTATATTTTCAGGTGGAAAACGGAAGACGGGTATCTTGTATCAATTTGGTACAAGATACTCGTTTTTTTATTCCTGGCAGACCGGAAGGCACAGAAGGACTCTTCGGAAAAGGAGTGCTGGTTGCGATTCTGGATTCAGGGATTGATTATGCAAACATGGATTTTCGGAATCCGGACGGCACGACGAGGATTGTCAGTATCTGGGATCAGACAACTCCCGGCACGCCACCGGCAGGGTATGCGCTGGGGGCTGAGTATAGCAGACAGCAGATTGATGACGCGCTTCTTAAGAATGATCCGTTGGAAATGCGCAGACTGGTTCCCGTAACGGATACGTCCGGACACGGTACGGCGGTGGCTGGAATTGCGGCGGGAAATGGACTTGGGAGTGGAAATCGGTATCGCGGTGTGGCCAGTGAAAGTGAATTGATAGTTGTGAAGCTTGGAAGACCGAGGGAAGAAGGCTTCCCGAGGACGACAGAATTGATGATGGGACTGAATTATGTGGTGGAAAAGGCACTTGAGACAGGGAAACCGGTGGCAGTGAATATCAGTATTGGGAATACGTATGGGTCACATGACGGCACCTCTCTTCTGGAGCGCTTTATTGATGATATTTCGAATTTCTGGAAAAGTGTGATCTGTATCGGAATGGGAAATGAGGCTGCAAGTGCCGGTCATATTTCCGGAACACTTCGGGAAGGAAATGAAGAGCGTATTCAGCTTGCCGTTCAGGAGAATCAGCCTACCCTGAACGTTCAGATCTGGAAGTCTTATGTTGATGAGGTGGAAATATCTCTCAGAACGCAGGCAGGAACAATTGTCGGTCCAATCCGGGAGGTGCTGGGCCCGCAACGTTTTCGTGTTGGTGCGACAGAAATTCTTCTTTATTACGGAGAGCCGAATCCATACAGTACGGCACAGGAAATCTATTTGGATTTTCTTCCTGTCGGAACGTATATTACTTCCGGAATATGGGAGATTGTACTTACTCCGGGAAAAATTGTGGAAGGAAATTATGAAATGTGGCTTCCCAGTGAAAATGTGCTGAATAAAGGAACCGGATTTCTGTTTCCACAGGAAAATGTCTCCCTCACGATTCCATCGACTGCAGAACGTGTGATTTCGGTTGGAGCCTATGATGCACGGACACTTACCTATGTAAATTTCTCCGGTCGGGGATATCTGCTCGGCGGAGGAAGAGTGAAACCGGATCTTGTTGCTCCGGGAGTGAATGTCACGACTACCCGCGCCGGAGGAGGAACGGTGACAGCGAGCGGGACATCTTTTGCGACACCTTTTGTGACCGGGGCGGCAGCTCTCCTTATGGAGTGGGGAATTGTATGGGGGAATGATCCGTTTTTGTATGGGGAGAAGGTGAAAGCTTACTTAAGAAGAGGAGCCAGAGCGCTCCCGGGATTTGAAGAATATCCGAATTCACAGGTGGGGTATGGGGCTTTATGCGTGAGCGAAAGCCTGCCTAAGAGATGAAGTAAAAAAGAAACGAAAAATTACAAAATGCTGTTGACGGGACAAAGTTTTAATAAAAAATGAAATGGTACAATAAATTAAAAATATTGAAAAGGATATTGACATGTATTATAATTTTAATACGAAAATCAAAGATGTTAGCAATTAAATAAAAAATGAACAAAAATAAAATTAATAAATAAATTGATAAAATAGAACAAAGGAGACAGAGTGGAATGAGAATATCAACAGCTGAGATTAAAATGTTAATAAAAGAATGTGTTAGGCAGGGTGGAATGTACACTGCACCAGATTTTAAAGAGTATATAGTAGCAAATAGTGGGAAAGATGTTACACGTGGTCAAATATCTGGAGCTGTGTCTCAGTTAGTTGATACGAAAGAGATTGTAAGAGTTGGGCGCGGTTTATATGCAAAGGATATGAAGGTGACCGCAAATAAAAAGAAAAGCAATGATGATGAAGTAAAGGATACATTAAAAATACAAATTTGAAAACTATAAAATTATGAGTGATTATTGCTCTCCATAGGTTATCAATAAAATCCCCAAAAAGCCTTGAAAATAAAGGATTTATCGCAATGTGTTCGCCTTATCCCTTTATATGATTTCACACAAGTTTACTCTTTCCCTGATTGCTTATAAGGGCAAATTCAAGGGCAAGAAAATCTCATAACAAGATATAACAGCGTGTGGCAATCGGGAAACTGTGATGTATGTGCGAATAGATTATTTTGGAGGATAACACAATGGAAAAATACATTTATGATAAAAGCAATGGCTTATGGTATGAGTTGCAGGGAGATTATTATATTCCTTGCCTTACTTTACCAACCGAAAAAGAACGCAAGCCTATCGGCTTATGGGGACAGCGACACAAACGCTATTTACAGGAACATAAACGGGCGGTTTACACAACGCTTCTCACAAGCGGCAAGTTGAACAGTTACCTTTCTGACATTGACGAACAGGCAACAGAAATGATGTTTCGATTGGTTGAACAAATGGCTGATACGGAGGGTGTGACCGAACAACTCAAAGCAGAAAACCCGATGTTGTGGATTGGAAGAATGAACGAGATACAAGCAAGGGCGAGAGAAATTGTGTGTAGTGAATTTATTTACAACAAATAAGTGTAACGCTTTATTATACTAAAATACAGTGGGTAGGGAAACCTCTTACCTACTGTATTTTGCACTTGTGGTATCAATAAAATGAGGCTTATCATTAACAGTAGCGTTACATCCATACGCTAGTTTGTCTTGTGGGAAGTGAATACCAGCATAGAAATCTTCACGCCTTTGTGGTATACTTTTAATACAGTTGTAAATTACAATTTCAAAAGACATTATTTGAAAGAAAAAGGGTAACTATTCAGCACCCCATTTAGAGTACATTGATTTTTGGGCAAAACGGAGAAAATAAAATTTCTGTTTTGCCATGGCTTTATTGCGAAAAGTGGATAACTTTTCAATG
>NZ_JBQHUC010000045.1:0-17898 GCF_052065395.1 Bariatricus sp. HCP28S3_F11
ATAACACGTTGAAAACTTATTGATCAGCTGAAGCGGAAACGCGTTCAGTTACATCCGGAAAGACTGATCAGCTCTTAGCGGAATGCGTGGTCAGATGAGCCGGAATTTGCACTCTACTTTTTGAACAATCGTCTGTGCAATCTTTTCTGCTCTGTCTGACGGCATATTAGTATATTTTTCCAACAACTCACAAACTTCCACAGAAAAGCCATCCAACATATCTAAATCAATAAGCTTCTTATTTTCTACATATCGAAGCAGATCAACTTCTTTCTGACAAAAAGATGTCACTCTGATATTCAACAAATTATCTTTTGTAGGAATAATATCATTATTGTAAAACAAGGCATTTCCAGTGTCAAATATAGGTGCCATTGCAACAAGCTTTCTCTCTCTTGAATCATACAAAAATCCAAAATTATTAAAATGTCTGTCTGTATTCGTCAAGATAAAATCTATAAGAATCGTATATTCCAATTGTTCACGTACTACCTTCTCGTCCATTCCCATCTTAACTGCCTGATGAATCATAGCTTCATATGAAGACATTTCATTCGGTATCTTATAATTTCTAACTAACTGATACGCTGACACGAATTCCAACTTTGAATGAATATTCTCGTCACCGGAAACCTTGATTCCGGAATTTTGGAAACCGACATTCCGGAGGAGGGAAACTCTTTGATTGGCTTGTTTACCACTTATCAGGTAGTGCGGTATTGTCAAGCCCAGAGCCGCTTTGCGGTGCTGTAGCAGGCTTTACAATGCCGCAATATCTGATAGGATTTCACCAGTCAATCATTGATTCTGTGGTTTCCTTCTGACCGGACAGCACGGACACAAACGCCGGAATATTCATTTGAAGATGTAAACAACGGACTCAACGAACAGGAAATCTCCTGCTCATCGATTTTTGCTGTTTCAATCTGATAAGGCACATAATTCTTCCATCCTAATCGTTCATGCAAATGACTGGCAATCAGTTCATTCACAGATTGCTGTCCATAATCATTGGCATTTATTTTCATCAAATATCTGATATCATCTCTAATAACCCATTTCTTTTTCATTTCCCCTGTAACCGATGAGGACGGAGAAAATCTTGAAATCTCAGTATCAACATCGATTTTCTCAGAATCCGTCAGAAGCGAACCAAGGTCGTCTGAAAATGTATTATCATAAAAATTCAATTTTTTCCAGTAAAGCTCTTTTCCCAGAGGCTGCATCCAATAATGATCCGTAAGACTAAGCCCATATCCAAATCTTTATGCTTTAACACAAAAAGATTGTTTGGAATAATATCGGAATTGATAACAATCACCTTCCTTCCTCTACTATAACGAATGCATCGGAATCAATTCTTATCCACACACTTAACCGTTCAGCTATGCATTACCATTATATCAGAATAAATGCCCAAGTCCAAGAGTATGGTGAGAATTGACACTTTACTTCATTATTGCTCTTCGTATGATGTAAGGCGTTTCACCAACGTCCCTCGCTCTCCTGCTTTCTTCATGATCGCAGAGATAGGTGCACGATTCAGTTTCTTATTATTTCTCAGGAAACGCACCAGTGTAGCAACCCACAGAACCGGCCAGAAGACTGCTATTCTCCCCGCCTTTGGGAAATTAATATGCATCTGATGATGGAATTCTCTCACATAAGCCGCCAGCGAATTTCCTTCCATGCCTACCATACGTTCCGCTTCACTGTAGCCGAATTCTCCTGCATCCAAGATGTCTCTCAGCAATGCGTCCGTCACGTCCTGCTCTGCCGGATGCTCCGCCGGAACCGGACTCTTCTTTGGATTCAATCCAAGATATCTCACGCATATAGCCGTTATCGCTTTTGCAAATTCTGCCGTACCGCTCTCGCAGGCCATTTCCCAGAAATCTCTCCGCGCTTTTTCCTCATCACAGTTTTCCCACAAGACAACCCAGTCACAGAGATTGCGAAGCCCAAATCCACTCCCGGCAAAATGCTGCAGCATATGGATCAGCAGATAAAATCCCTGCCATGCCGTCTCATATGCATACATCTGTAATCCCTGCCATTCTACAAGGTGGACGTGCTGAACACTTTCTTTCTGACACCTTTCCAGATATTGATTCAAATGCTTTTCCTTAAAAGCTTCCGCCCACGTTGTGTGAAGCTCTACCACTTCATTCTTCCCGGAAACCAGAACGATATGATGGTTCGCATGCCATTTGCCGGAAGGTGCGAAACCATTGTCTCTCAGAATCCGGACTGCCTTCCCGACATCATTTGCACTTGCTATAAACAGATCCAGATCGGTTGTCTTCCGGTATTCCGGAACCGGGTAAAATCTTGCAACCGCACTGCCTTTCATTGTGACAGCAATAATTCCCGCTTTCTCCAAAAGCGCGGTGAGTCTGGAATTCAATACCTGTAATTGGATGCCTTTGTGCACAGTTTTTGCTGTTTTAAACTGCACAGCAAACCTCGGTTCTTCCGGAATCCTGTCCATCTCCAATACATTCTCAAGCAGTGACAGCACTTCATGACGGTCTGCATAAGCCACAAGTTGCTGCCATTCATTTCCGGTCAGGGACGGGAGCCGTGGCGTTTCCTTAGATGGTCGCAGGCTCCGGCTGAGAAGCTTTAGAAGGGTGTATTCAGTTTTGTTGATTGATGAAATAGATGCCATAATAACCCTCTTATCTCGGGACACAGGATCGTCCCTTATCCGGCGTAAAGATCTTCCAGCGTTAGCAGCGTAACCTCGCCCTTCTCTGCTGCCATTATCAATTCTTGTGTAAACCCTCCCCTGGAGAAGATATAGTAATGAAATGTTCCATTCTTGCGAAATACCGAAGCATATCTGCGAATCAGTTCCAATTCCCCGATTCCAATTTTCTCATTTCGATACTTGCAGGAACCTATCAGATACTCATTTCCTTCCACCGGCGTTCCAACAATATCGATTTTAATTTCTTTTCTGGTTTTTGTATCTGTTCCCCACCACTGTCCAATATTGCTTAACAAAACGGGAAGATTGGATGCATAGCGAAGCAGATATTCTCGACACATTTTTTCAAAGACCAGCCCCATATAATCCGGATAATACCGTTTTACCGCCTGCTCATAAATCTGCTGCATACGTCCTTCACTGATTAGAGACATATTCCTCGGAAGAAAACGGTACCAGAAACGGAAGAAATTATCATCAATGCCATAAACTGTTTTCTTTCCAGGCTTTTCTGTAATAGGAGTTTCTTTCTTCAAAATGCCCAAATCCAACAATACTTTCAAATATTTTGCACACACACCGGATTCAAGTCCTACTTTTGTAGAAATTTCATTTGAACGACTGGCACCGCCAGCAATAGCAGCAATGACTGAATTATAGATTGCCGGCTCCCGCAACTCTTGTTTTAATAAATTTTCCGGCTCTTCAAACAGATAACTGGAGATATTGAACAAATTTTCCAATAGTGCTTCATCTAAATTTTTTTCTACATCAAGCTTGTTGATATAGTGAGGAATACCACCGGTCACACCATATAAAAGTGCCTGATCCTCTGTCGACAGATCCGGATAAAATGCTGTAATCTCACGGTAAGGCAGTGCCTGTATCTTAAACTGTGCCGTTTGGTGTCCGTAAAGAGGACTTTCATACCCCAGCACCCGATACTCCATAAAACTCTTGGATGAACCACACAGAATCAAATATAACTGTCCGTCCTGCCACTGATGGTCAATAATATGCTGAAGGCGTGATGAAAATGATTTCTCAGCCTTTGCCAAATATGGGTACTCATCAATAACAAACACCATACGTTTATGCGATGTCATTGTTGTGATTTCTTCCAAGGCATCCTCATAACAATACCGTTCTTTTCCATCGGATGGGTATAGCTGTCTTTTTACGGTAATGCCGCTGACTTTATAATCACGGATGCTATAGGCACGGTTCTCTTCGAAAGTCCCTTTTACTTCAAGAACCAGGCTTTTTACAAGTTCCTTCATGCCTTTCATCATGATCACGAACTCATAACCACATTTGTCCATGTATCGGATATTTTCTTTGCTGAAATATCCTCTGTCAAGTATGAATCCGACATGTTTGTAGCCGTATCCGTTTGCTTTTTCCAGCATCAGCTGAAGCTGTGAGATATCGACGATGCTTCCGGGATATTCCTCATAAAAAAGCGGCTCTGAATTATTGTGGTCATAAGCAATAGAATAGTTGAGCACCGGCAGACCCTTGTCATCTTTTGCATGGCCGTATTCTACAAAACCGATGTCTCCGGCCTGGCAATTCTTATTGGTTGAATCATAGGAAATATAGATCTTTTCTCTGTGATCACGGGACTGGTTCCACTCGTTTTGAAAAGCGATACTCTGGTCTCTTGTGATACTGTTAATAAAATCAGAGACCTTTGAATCGCTGTATATTTTCATTCCTTTTGTAAAAAGAGGATGATTATACGCGTAATCCGGATAATACTGTCCGGCATTATTTTCTGCTATGATCGAATAGGCAATCAGATCCAGAAACAAACCGCTGTCACGGCCGATCAGTCTGCCGATGATCTCATCCAGATAATATTCAGCAATGATACGACGCAGTACAAGGAATGCCCCGATCCGAAGGCAGCCACTGCGGCAGGCAGTATCTTTTATTTCCGGAAGCTCCGTGTCCGGAAAATATTTCAGGAAATTTGTATTCGGATACATCATATCCGAATTACCATCCGTGCATTTACCTATGGTTGTGTTGATCGGCACCGTGTATTTTTTGCCAGGGTCGTATCTTCGGCCATAGGAATAGTAAATATAAGTAACACCCTTGATTGTTTTTCTTGAAATTCCGGACGTGGAATCCGGTATTTTTACCTTGTAATCCAGTTACATACGCCCTCCTATAGAGAGTTAATTAACTCTCTATAACAATAGCACATTTACCTGGGAAATGTAAGAAATACAGCCAGTTTTTAGCTTAAAATCAAGGTTTTTGAAAATTTCTAACCCTGTTCTCAGAAACGAGAGTTAATTATCAAGGAAGTTCAGATTCAAGCAATATATAATATTAGTAACAGTTCAGCCATGAGAGAGAGCCTTAGCTACATATGCAGCGAGAAAGACTGCGAAGCAGTCGGCTCGAGCTTTATGGCTGAACTGTTACTAATATTATCTTTTTTATTTAATCTATTCTTGACAATCCTTTTACATGTCTTTATACTGAATCTTGTAAATTGATCCGGGGAGCTTGTGCGCCAGGCTGAGAGGAAGTTCAGAACTTCGACCCGCATACCTGATTTGGATAATGCCAACGTAGGAACAAACGCAAAAGAGCTAAGATCGCGGGAGAAGCCTATGGCATCTCCCGTTTTTTCATGCAATCATTCAAACCGGCAATTTACATTTTACAAATATATACAGGGAACAATTGAGATTGAACCGGCATTATGAGTTCATGAAGGGGTGCACCACCACGGGTACATTTCTTTGTGGACTTCTTTTTTTGCAGAAATGACCTTGATTGTTCAGAAAGGAGGATCGCATTCATGATTCATATCACAGTCAACGGTTCTAAAGTAGAACTCGAAAATCCGGTCACGGTCACGGAATTCTTAACATCGCGCAATTACACGCTGACCCGGATCGCAGTGGAATTAAACGGCGCTATTCTTCCTAAATCCGCCTATTCTGCCACAACACTTACGGAAGCGGATACCATGGAAGTTGTAACTTTTGTAGGAGGAGGCTAGATCATTATGAGAGACACGATTATATCGAAAGAAGACATCCATGAGGCTTTAGTAATACGCCATTCTGAAGAAGTGCAAAAGCGCCTTGGGGCGGGCCGCGTTGCCATCGCAGGACTCGGCGGTCTGGGTTCCAATGTGGCATTTGCCCTGACGCGTATCGGTGTCGGGCATCTTCATCTCGTCGATTTTGACGTTGTGGACCTGACCAACTTAAACCGACAGCAATATTTTCTGGAGCATGTCGGAATGCCGAAAACAGAGGCTTTGAAATCCGAGCTTCTGCGCATCAATCCTTATCTTGATATCGTAACCGATCAGGTACGTGTTACCGAAGAAAATATTGAGATACTTTTTAATAATGAAGACATTATCTGCGAAGCATTTGATGTGCCGGAATGCAAGGCCATGCTGGTAAATGGCGTTCTGGAGCATTTTCCGGAGAAAAAACTGGTATCGGCTTCCGGAATGGCGGGGTTTGAGAGCAGTAATCTGATCCATACCCGGCGGGTCCTGCCGAACTTCTATCTCTGCGGAGATGAGGTCACCGAGCCTGCCTACGCGAGGGGGTTAATGGCTCCCCGGGTTGCAATCTGCGCGGCCCATGAAGCAAATATGATCACGCGCCTGTTACTTGGCGAAGAATGTGTATAAGAGAAACTGAGACAGAAAGAAGGAACACTTATGAGTAAAGCAAATGACAAATTTATCCTCGGAGGACATGAATTCACCTCCCGTTTTATCCTCGGCTCCGGCAAATTTTCGCTGGACCTTGTAAAAGCATGTATTGAGAAGGCGGATGCTCAGATCATTACGCTTGCGCTGCGCCGTGCAAATGAGGGCGGTCTCGCCAATATTCTGGACTATATCCCGGATACCGTTACCCTCCTTCCGAACACCTCCGGCGCCAGAACTGCGGACGAAGCAGTCCGGATCGCCCGCCTTTCCCGCGAAGTGTGCGGAAGTGATTTTGTTAAAATTGAAGTGGTACATGACTCCAAATATCTGCTGCCGGACAATTATGAGACTATCAAGGCGACAGAGATTCTCGCAAAAGAAGGTTTTGTCGTAATGCCGTATATGTATCCGGATCTGAATGCCGCACGTGATCTTGCAAATGCAGGTGCTGCCTGTATCATGCCGCTTGGTTCTCCGATCGGCTCCAACAAGGGTCTTTGTACCAAAGAATTTATTCAAATCCTGATCAACGAAATCGATCTTCCGATCATTGTCGATGCCGGAATCGGCCGTCCTTCCCAGGCCTGCGAAGCGATGGAAATGGGTGCTGCTGCCGTCATGGCAAATACCGCGATTGCTACTGCAGGGGATGTACCAGCCATGGCTGAGGCCTTCAAGAAGGCAATCGAAGCGGGCCGAAGCGCTTATCTTTCCGGCATGGGAAGAACACTCGACAAAGGTGCCAGCGCATCTTCACCGCTGACCGGTTATCTTCAGGATTAGGAGGTGCGATTTATGAGTCAGGATACCATAACAGAGAATTCTTCCAAAGAGCACTGGAACGAGAGTATCGTAAATGAAGTGATTCTGGAGGATTTAAAGCAAAACCGAATCGACCACATGACGTATCTGCCGGGCATGGAGGATCCGCATTCTGATATTATGGATCAGGTCATTGACGCCATGAACCATTATGACTACGAGAAATATACGGAAGCTGACGTGCGCCGCGCCCTTGCCCATGACAACCGGACTCCGGAGGATTTCGCAGCGCTTCTTTCTCCTGCCGCCCTCCCGCTCCTTGAGGAGATCGCGCAGGAGGCACGACGGGAGACACGGAAGCATTTCGGCAACAGTGTTTACATGTTCACACCGCTCTATATTGCCAATTACTGTGAAAATTATTGTATTTACTGCGGTTTTAATTGCCATAACAAGATCAATCGTGCTATGCTTAACCCGGAACAGATTGAAAAAGAGATGCAGGCCATCGCTGAAACCGGACTTCAGGAGATTCTGATCCTGACCGGTGAAAGCCGTGCCAAATCCGACGTGAAATACATTGGAGAGGCTTGTAAGATCGCCCGGAAATATTTCCGGGTTATCGGCCTTGAGGTGTATCCGATGAACTCGGACGAATATGCTTATCTCCACGAATGCGGAGCCGACTACGTAACCGTTTTCCAGGAGACCTATAACTCCGATAAATATGAGACGCTGCATCTGGCGGGACACAAACGTATTTTCCCGTATCGTCTGAACGCACAGGAACGTGCTCTGATGGGCGGAATGCGTGGTGTCGGCTTCGGTGCTCTTCTGGGACTGGATGACTTCCGCAAGGATGCATTTGCCACAGGCTATCACGCCTACCTGCTTCAGCGGAAATACCCCCACGCCGAGATTGCATTTTCATGCCCTCGGCTTCGCCCGATCATCAACAATGACCGGATTAATCCGATGGATGTTCACGAGCCTCAGCTTCTTCAGGTTGTGTGCGCTTACCGTTTGTTCATGCCATTTGCAAGCATCACAGTCTCCACCCGCGAATGCGCAAGAGTGCGTGATAATATGGTAAATATTGCTGCAACGAAGATTTCCGCCGGCGTCAGCACCGGTATCGGGGAACACGCGGATGATATTGAAGAAAAGGGAGATGACCAGTTCGAAATCTCTGATGACCGGTCTGTCAAAGAAGTTTATGACGCGCTTCTGGCGCATGACCTTCAGCCTGTTATGAATGATTATATTTATGTATAGCAACTGCAAATGAGCTCTCCTGGTACGGCGTTTTGCAGGCGCAACACCGGCACCGCCATTTGCAGATTGCCGTACCAGGAAAGGATGATTGATATATGAATGATACGAATAACTATTGCGAACATAATCCATTTCAGAATGTGATCGCCGTTACGAACCGGCACTTAAGTAAACGCCCCTTTTTAGAGCAGGTCGAAAGAATCTGCAAATGCCACCCGGAAGCAATCCTGCTGCGCGAGAAAGATCTTTCGGCAGATGAATACAAAAAGCTTGCCGCACAGGTCCTGGAAATATGCAGGACTTACGATATTCCCTGCATTTTGCATACCTATGTCCAGGTTGCGAAAGAACTTGGAACGGGGAACATCCATCTGCCGCTTGAACGTTTTCGCAAATATGATGCCGAGATAAAAGAAGGGACTCTGCCGTATACATTCTACGAACCTTTCGTAAGTATTGGCACTTCTGTTCATTCGGTAGGTGAAGCCAAAATTGCGGAACGACTGGGCGCGTCTTATATCACCGCAGGTCATATCTATGCCACCGACTGCAAAAAGGATCTGCCGCCGAGAGGAACAGAGTTTCTTCGCAGTATCTGTCAGGCTGTGAATATTCCGGTCTACGCTATCGGAGGGATTAACCCGGGAACCGGTCAAATCGAAGAAGTGAAGGAGTGCGGGGCAATCGGAGGCTGTATTATGTCGGGGATGATGGAAATATAGCTCCCGTTTTTCCCTTTCAGGATCTCCAGCTTCACAGGGATCACGTCTTTCAGCATTTCTACATGGGATATGATTCCGACCAGGCCGTTGGCCTTCTGTATCCCCTGAAGGACTTCCAGTGCATCGTAAACGGAATGCTGATCCAGCGTTCCGAATCCTTCATCGACAAACATGGCTCCAAGGCGCATGCCGTTGCCCTGGGTCTGTACGATGGTCGAAAGGCCGATTGCCAGGCTGAGTGCAACCAGGAATTTTTCTCCTCCGGACAGGGTCGTCACGCTTCGTCTCTCGCCGCTTAAGGCGTCCAGTACTTCCAGTTCCAGGCCGCCTTTATGGCTGCTTCCTGCGATCTCATTGGTCCGATAGAGGCGGTAGCGTCCGCCATGCACCTGTTTCAACAGGCGATTGGCCTCTACGGTGACCGAGGAAAGCATCACGCCGAGCACATATCTTTGAAGGCTGATCCCGGATCTTCCTCTGAGTCGTCCTGCAAATTCCAGATTCGCATCGACACGGATGCGTTCTGTCTCATATTTTGCTTTCCGTTTGGCGAGGGATTCTTCTATTCGTTTTATGCGCTGAACCTCCTGCTGTGCCAGAATCAATTCTTTGGATCTGTTTTTCTGCTCAGTCTCAGCAATCTGCAGTTCGTATTCCATCTCTTTCAGCTTCGGCCGGATCTTTCCTTCCAGTTTTTCCTGTTGTTTTTGCTCTTCAGTTCTCACATTTTCCAAAGTAGTCCGATAGGAAATCAATGTCTCCCGGCAAGTGTTCTTTTCCTTTGTCTGCATCAGGCTGCGATTAGATTCTTCCTCATCTGCAAATCCATGCTCTGATAATGCCTGCTTCCATATCGTTTGCTGTTCTTCAAATCGCAGTTTTCCCTCTTGGGATGCTTCTTGTGCTTTCGCGAGCTGCACGTTCGCCGCAGTCACTTCTCCCTGAACTGCTGTCAGCAACTGCTGGATCTGTTTCTCTTCTTCCCGGAAAGAAAGAATCCATGTTTCTGATGTTTTACGCTCCTTCAAAAGCTGCATCGCATTTTCGATACCGCTAATTTTCTGCCCCAGAAGTTCTTCATAGGCAGTTTGAAGGGCAATCATATTCTGCTCAGCTTTTCCGGCCTCCTGCTGTAAATTCTGGTATACCGCTTCCGCGTTCCTGCGAAGTTCTGCATTCCTGCTGACTGCTTTGGTGCATGCGTTGAGCTTTTTATTCAGGGTATCCAATTCCTTTTCTGTCACCTTCTTCTGGCTCAGTCTCGTCGGCTTCGGATGTTCCCTGCTTCCGCACACCGGGCAGGGCTCTCCAGGTATCAGCTTCTCAGCCAGCGTACCACTGATTCCGTCCAGATACTGTTTCTGAGCAGCGGTATATGCATCCATACACTTTTGCTGACTTTCCATCGCTTCCATCCAAACAACATTGGCCTGTTCAAAAGACTGTTTCTTGTCCGCAAGCTTTTTCTTCAGCAGGTTCCATTCTTTTTCAGCGTTTTCTGCCACGCCTTTCTTCTGTTCCAAAGATTCATACAGACCCTCTGCACGCTCCAACAATGCAAGACGTTTGGTTTCCCGATCGTATGTCACCCGCATTTCTTCATGCTTATTCTGCTTGTTCTGTATTCCCTGCAGTCTGCATTCAGCCGCAATTTTTTCTTCTTCTGCGGACTTCTGGGCATTCTTTCGCCGGGCATATTCCTCTTTGGCTCTGACCGTCTCTGCATATAAAGGCTGGATCTGATCCGCTATATCCGATTTGGCAAGCCTTTGCGCGGTCGCTTCCATCTTTCCCGCTTTTGCTTTCAGCTGCTCCATTTTTATCTGCCATTTTTCCAGAACTTCAAATTCCGCATTCAGTAGTACTGCCTGCTCATAACGCCTTTTCTTTTCTGCCATTTCTTTTTCCACACGTTCGGCAAGACTTTGCAGACGGATCAGTTCCTGCTCTTTTTGGGCTGCCAGGATCTGCAGTTCTTCCACATTTTCACAGGAATAGTCTTTCAGGCGGCTTTGGATATCTGCTCTTTCACGGATGAGCTTTTGGTCTTCTTCCGTAATTCTCCGATAAATCTCCTCCGCGATCTTTTGCCATTTGTCCGCCCCAAACAGACTGACGAGGATGCTTTCTTTTTCTGCCGAATCCGAAACCAGAAATCGCTCAAACTGTCCCTGCGGAAGGATCACGACCTGTCGGAACTGCTCATCGTTTAAGCCGATGATTTCTTCTGCCTTGGCGCTCACGTTCTGCTTTTTAGGATTTGCAAATATCGGAACATAATTTCCATCCTCCAGAACCATACAATTGTGATAATCCCTCAGATTCTTTCTCCCATAACGCAAAGAACGTGTGAATTTATATCTCTTTTGACCGGCATCAAATACAAATTCCACCATTGTCTCATCTTCTTTTTCCGCCAGTTTGCAGCGCATCACGCTCATATCCCCCCGCAGTCCGCCGCTGGATTTACCATAAAGTGCATAACAGATAGCGTCCAGAATCGTCGTTTTCCCGGCGCCCGTCTCACCGCAGATCAGAAAGAGCCCACTCTTTTCGAGTGCCTCAAAATCAATAAACTGTTCTTCCATATAAGGACCAAAACAGCGAAATCTAAGCGATACAGGTCTCATGATAATTCACCTTCTTTCTCACACCATTCCAGTACTTCCTTAAAAAGTGAAAGCTGTTCTTCATTTGGAAGGGCTCCGCCATTTTCCCCGCAAAATCTCATCATGATATCCACTTCGTCCAGCGACTGAAGTTCTCCTACCGTCAATGCCGTCTGACCGTCCCCTTCTTCCAATGCTTTCCCGTAAAGCTCCAATAAATAAGGAAACTTCTGCTGCAATGCGGACAACAGTTCCAGACCGGCATACCGGTCACTTACATAGAGCCTCAGATAATCCTCTGACAGATCTTCCCTTTCTATGATTTCTTCATAGGTCCCCCGCACAGTTTTACGGTCATGCAGCATCTGAATCGGTATGGTTCGAATCTCGGAAGATTCGGTATCGATGAGCACGACTCCTTTTTGCTGGCCCTCTTCATTTCCAAAGGAATACTTTACCGGGCTTCCCGAATAACAGATATGCTCGTCGATCATCTGCGGCTTGTGAATATGCCCGAGCGCAACATAATCGAAGCCTTCGAATACATCTTTGGAAACAGCCGATGCCTGTCCGACTCTCGCCGACCGGTCCGATTCGGAAAGCTCTGCACTTACGATCAGCGCATGTGCCACCACAATATTGAAACGGGACGGATCCATCTCTTCCCGGATATGGTCGCAGACGACTTTCATTGCTTTCTCCTGAGAAGTAATCTCTGTACTTTTTTCAGGGAACAAGGCGATGACCTCCTCGCGGTTAAAAAAGGGCAGCGGGTAAATCGCTGTATTCCCGGCAAGGATCGGTGTGATCTCTCGGGTCAGGCGGCCCGACACATAAAGTCCCGCTCCCTTAAGCAGCTCACTGCATGCTGCGAGCCGCTCTGCACCATCGTGATTTCCTGCGATCACGACCATCTTTTTCCCCATATCCGCACAGATTCTGGTTGTTGCCTCATTATAAACAGAGATTGCTTCCGCATTGGAAACACTGCTGTCATACACATCTCCCGCAAGCAGAAGGATATCTGCCTGTTCTTCTTCTATGATGCCATATAATTGTTCCAAGAAGAAACGCTGGTCACCTGCCAGCGTTCCGGTTCCGACCGACATTCCAAGATGCCAGTCCGAAGTATGCAATATTCTCATGAATTTTCAGCTCCTTATCTCAAATCCAGATATCCACTCTCAGGAAGATATACATCCAGAAAATTCTTTACTGGATATCCTCATCATTAAAAGGATCCCCGCATTCCGGACAGAAGCGCGGCGGATTTGCCGGGTCAGCCGGTTCCCATCCGCATTTATCGCAGCGGTAGAGCGGGATGCCTGCCGGTTTTTTGGCTCCGCATTCTGTACAGAATTTTCCTTTATTCACCGTTCCACAAGAGCAGGTCCATCCGTCATCGGCCGGTTTTGGCGATCCACATTCCGGACAGAATTTTCCGTTTACTGTTGCGCCGCATTTACATTTCCATGATCCTGCAGGCGCTGGTTCCGGCTTCTTTTTCCCGCATTCCGGGCAGAATTTGCCTTTTACAACTGCGCCGCAGCTGCATTTCCACGTGTCGGTCGCAGCTGCCTGCTGCTGTGCTGCCTGCTGCTTTGCCGCTGCCTGACGGTTTGCCTCCTGCTGTGCCGCCTGCTGCTGAACTCCGGCATTGTAGAAATTCTGCGCGGCTTGGAATCCTCCTGTACCGCCGCCTGCATTCATTGCCATTCCCATACCGAAGAATCCGTTCATGGAGCCGTTCGGATTGGATGCGGCATTTTCCATTGCAGCTGCAGTTGCATCTGTCATGCGCCCTGCCATCATAAATGGATTGCTTCCCATAGAAGCGGCGTCTTCCATCTGATTGATCTTCTTCATATCCTCTTCCGTCAGCGTGATCGGATTGAGGGCAATTCGCTGGATCGTAATACCTCTGCGTTCTGACCATTCATTCCGCAACGTATCGTTCATCGCGTCTTTCAGTTCATTTGCATGCGCAGGAATCTGAGCCGGACGAAGCTGCAACTCAGAAAGTGCTGCAAAAGCAGGCTGCAGAGCATCGATAAACTCGGTCTTCAGCTGTCCTTCAATCTCATCTTTTGTAAATTCCTGTTCTACGTTTCCACAGACCTCTGAATAGAATAGGATCGGGTTTGTAATCTTATAAGAATAAACACCGTTGCATCTGACCTGAACCGTTCTGCGGATACCGATTTCTTTATTTACCACGTCAAACATAAACGGATTCGGTGTTCCGAATTTGTTATCCATAATCTCTTTGGTGTTAAAGTAATATACTCGCTGCTCCTTTCCAGCGTCCCCGCCATATGCAAAACGTTTTCCGATATTCAGGAATGCCTGCTTGATGCCGTCTCCCAGATCCCCCGTAAAAATACTTGGCTCTGACGAAGTATTATAAGTGTACTCTCCCGGTTCTGCGCAGAATTCTACGATTTTCCCCTGATCCACGATGATCATGCACTGCCCGTTCGCCACAGCGATTCCGGAACCATTGGTGATTACATTATCGTTCCCCCTTGTGTTGGATGAACGTCCGCTCGTTCTTTTCTTTCCTTTCACAACCAGAACATCATTGGCAAGTGCATCACAGTAGAAAAACTCCAGCCACTGATCTGCCAATGTCCCGCCGATTGCCCCCATTCCTGCTTTAATTAATCCCATAATTGAATTCTCCTTTCACTGCTTGTTAATTATCTTTATGTATTATCCTTTCGCAAGTTCCACTCCTGTAATCACCCACTTAAATGGGTTCTGCACTTCACTGACCGGTGAAATGTGGACGGCTGCATACTCCTCAATCTCTCCTTTGAACAACAATGTTACATCTACATTCCGGTCATCGGTCACTTCCATCGACCGAACGACTACTGTAGAGTCATCTACTGTAAAATTGGCTTTCACAATAACAGAATCTTCCGCACTTTCCGGCCAGATGATGCCATCGCTCTCCTTGATATCAGGGTACACTCCCGTTTCCGGAAACATGGCCTCCGCATACTTGTTCAACGTTTCATAATCCAGATAAATATTGCCTTCCGCATCTGCATCTGCAGTCTGAAGCGTCACAATTGTAACCGCGTTCGCAATCGCAGTCCAGAACTGCTCAGGCTTATATGCGATATCTTCTTCGACTCTGATCGATAATCCGGCATATACGGCACAAAGTGAGAGAATCGGATCCGTTATTTCCGGACAGGTCGCATGGGGTTCCTCTCCTGCAACCTCAAATACCTGCTTTCCATCTTTTCCGTCCTCCATCAGATACCACACTGCGGTTTTGTCTCCTTTAAATGCAGTGATACGATACAGCGGTATGCACTCCGCGAGATACCCGTCGAACTCATAGACCTTACCGGCTTTTGTCTCCACATTAAACATGCAATCCACCGGGCGGAAATATAAGGGGGCTTCCATCCACTCTCCCTGTTCCAGCGTCACATACACATCATCTACATCTGAGCAGAACCGAATCTTCTTGCCTTCCGTCTCTTCCGAAAAACCGGACAGCCACATCTGCGCGTTCCCCAATTCCTGATACTCTTCGGAATACAGATCCGTGTAAAATGTCAACCGGAAATCATCATTTTCCGTTTCGTCTGTGTTGTCCACGGAAACGGGCTTATTGTCGCCATCCGTTGCTGTCTCTAAATTTTCAGACCCCGTCTGTTCTTTTTCCGTTTCATTTTCCTTGCACCCTGCACAGCCGACAAGCAGTACCATAATCAAAATCCATGCCAGTATCCGTTTCATCGCATCACCTCCTGAGCATTTTCTATATTACTAATTTACCATGATTTGAGACAAAATAATATAGTGATAAACATTATTTTTCGTTAACTTCTGTAAAATTCATACCATTAAAAAAGGTGCACAATCTGTATTTAATCAAATTGTGCACCTTGTCATATGATAAATTCTATTTTCCCGCTCAGCTCGCCTGCTCTTGCCGGACATTCATAAAATTACGCAGCTTTGTCTGACCGGTCACCGCATCTGCTATATTGACACAGCAATTTCCCATTCTGTCGATATCGTGCAGGATCTGTCCGAACGGTACTGTGAGATTTGCCACGCATTTTCCCTTCCCGACACGGTTCATATGCGCTTTTCTCATCTCAATATCCAGATCCATGACCTTTTCCTTCTTTTTCTGGATTTCTGCACTGCCATCCTCATTTCCCGTCACCATCATCTCCAGGACATCTGCATACATGTCACCCATAAGTATCAGACTGCTTTCCAGATCTTTTAATGCTTCCTTTGAATACCGCTTTTTCTTACCAAGGCGTTCCGTCAGCGCTTCCGCTATATCTCCGCACAATGATCCGAGACGTTCCACATCACTCAAAACATACATCATTCCCGCCGTCTGGGATGTCTGTTCTTCCGTCATGACACCGGCCGCAAAAAGATCAGAGAGATAATCTGTGATATGCTTGCTCAATGTCCGAACATTTTCCACATTCTCAAGCACATGCTGAAGCAGATCTTTTTCCTCTTTTCTGACTGTCTTTGCAAGCTCCTCCAGTACACCGCCTGCAAGCTCGCTGCAGCGGATCACTTCTTTGGTCACCAGTTCCAGTGCCGCCGCAGGCTGTGCTGTCAGTTTTTCATCCAGAAACAGCGGTTCTCCCGGCGCATGCACCATTTTCCTTCCATCCGGCACAAGTGCCATTACTATTTTCACCAGAATTCCGATAAGCGGAATCCAGATAAGCGTCATTACGATATTAAATATAGTGTGCGCATTCGCAATCTGCCTCGCGATCACTTCCACTTCAGGTCCTTTCGGTGAGATCCACTGGACGAACTGCGCATATGGTTTCACAAACCAAATGAATAAACATGCTCCGGACACGTTGAATACACAATGTGCCACTGCGGTTCTCCTGGCATCCTTCGGCTGCCCTACACTTGCCAGAATTGCCGTAATCGTCGTTCCGATATTATCTCCAAGAAGAATCGGGATCGCGCCCGCAAGTCCGAGAATACTCGTCACGCCATCCGGCCCCGCCTGCGATGCAAAATTCTGCAATACCGCAATGGTTGCACTGCTGCTCTGCACGACCAGCGTCATCAAAGTACCTACCAGAACTCCCAGAACCGGAATGTCCGCCACCTTCCCGATCAGATCCGTAAACACCGGGCTGGACGCCAGAGGTTTCATAACATCCCCCATCGTCTCAATTCCAAGGAACAAAAGTCCAAAAGCAAATACCGTCTGTCCGATGTTCTTCACCTTTTCATTTTTCGCAAGAAATGACGCAATGAAGCCTCCAAAAATAAACACATATATGTAGTCACTGATCTTAAATGCTATAATCTGTGCGGTCATCGTTGTACCGATATTTGCACCCAAAATAATCGAAATCGCCTGAGGCAGGTTCATCAAACCGGCACTGACAAATCCAATCGTCATGACCGTCGTCGCACTGCTGCTCTGCAGCACCGCCGTCGTCAGCGCTCCTGCAAGCACGCCCATGACAGGATTGCGCGTCAGAAGGGCAAGAATGCTCTTCATCCTCTCCCCTGCCGCTTTCTGCAGACATTCACTCATCAGATTCATACCATAAATAAAAATGGCAAGTCCTCCCAGTAAACCAAATACAATTCTTGTTGAATCGCTCATAGTGTTCTCCTTATTCACATTCTCATATTGATCCTATTATCTTCTTTACTATAATTTGAGAATGTAAAATACATATCGGAGAAATGTTAAATCTGTGTAAAATGAAGACTGATATGCATGATTTGGAAGAGGGAAACTTTTGCTGACTTATTGCCCATTCATCCCTTGCGCCTTGTGGATTGATATGATATATTATAAGCACAAAGAGAACAACCGCCCACAAGGGGATTGACCTCATTGTTGTAATTCAGTATAGAATCACCACCCTTTTTGGTCAAAGTTCTGGGGTGGTTTTTCTATGCCTTAATTCATTATCTGATAAACGTAAATACGAATGTCAGTAACGCCAGAATGAACATGCCAAAAGTCATCAAATCCTTGAAATCAAAAGGTTTCTTGTCCACCAGCACCACCCCCATTCTATGTAGAATAGAGGTCAGCCACCCTATAACACGGTTGTTCCTGATAGAAGTTTATCA
>NZ_JBQHUC010000046.1:0-16028 GCF_052065395.1 Bariatricus sp. HCP28S3_F11
TACGTTGGTACGGCACATAAGCAGGGATACAATGCTTACGAAGCAATCAAAAATGCGATCTCAGGCCACCCTGATTTCATCTTTGAATAAGGGTGGTTCTGAATAGTTACAGTTATCTTAGGTTTACTTTCGGTTAACTCAATTCCACTTTTTTCATCTAAATCAAACATTTTCGCGTACTCTTGTATATAATTTAGTGCCTGTTTATCCGAAAATTCATCATTGTCTATCATTCCTAAACGATATGACACTTCACATAAATAATCATTACATGAATTCTTCAATGCGCTATCTACACCATTAACAGCCCCATGCCCTGCATGGTTCCAGCATTTTAAAGGTGGATCTACTTTATCAAACACTCCATCGCATTCAACCATGGTTGACTCATCTATTACACCTTCTTCTAATCCCGCAATAATTGTAACAGGTTTAAATGTTGAGCCTGGTGCTGATAACTGTTGTGTTGCACGATTAAATAAGGGTAATGATGCATTATTATATATTTTATAATAATATTTGTTATCCATTTGGTTTGCTAAACGATTATTATCATATCCCGGATAAGATACACATGCTAGCACTTTTCCTGTTGCGGTATCTGTAACAACTGCTGATCCCGAACATGGATCTAACGCTAAATCCGCTGGCGTAATTTCAAGTTTCTGTATTTTTTTAATTAACAAATCAAAAGTGGTAATTAGCCCTCGATTCCAGTTTTCGTAATCCCCATCTTCAGGATTTAAAAATTGCTGTTCATATAATAGCCTAACGATATCATCTGGCAATATCTCATCGTTGAGTACCAAGTATTTATTTATTAACTCATCAAACTGACTATTTTCCTGTAATTTATTTACTATAAAAGAGACCAATGATTCATAGATTTCATCTTTGTTCAAGTATTCTTCTTCTGACGCAATTATATCTGAATTTATGTTTCCAACACCAATTTGGTCATACAAATAGTCTTTCATTGATAATTCTCCTTTTTCCCATTTTTCAACTAATTCTTCATTATTGTTCTTGTTATTTATAATGTTCAAATTATCAATGATAAAACTCTGGTATTCTTGATTTTCAATTCCCAATTCATTATATTTCGTTGACAATTCTCTTAAATCTTTTTCAATACCTTGAACCACTTCACTTTTCTTTTTCAGAAAAATTTGAAAAAACTTTCTCTCTAATTCCGAAGCATCCTCTTCTCTTAATTGTTCTAAATCAATAACGCCATTGTTTAAAAGTGCAATATACACATCATATATTGGAATTTTTATTTCAGTAGTATCATCTACCCCTTTTTTATCAAAAGTTTTTGTGTTAATCAGATGTTGCACTAATATATCGGCTATCTTCCTTTCTAATGCTTCATATGTTTTTTTCTGTAATTCAACATCTATGCTTAAATATACGTCTTTTCCTGCTCTCGGTTGCTGTATTACTCCAAGATCTTGTGTAGTTCTCCCTGTATTATCTACATATACTTCCTTTTTCCCATCTCTTCCTTGAAGAACTTGATCTAAATATTGCTCCATTCCAGATTTACCCACTATGGAATTAATGGTTAATTTACTATCATCCCTTTCTTTTAACTCCTCGGATGATATAGTGCCTGTGTATCCTAATATAGAGGAACACGCTTCTCCTCCTTCATACACTCGTATTGTATCCTGTTTAATATCAACTCCTGAAATATCATATTGATTTTCCATAATGGCAACAACAGTTTCATCTGATACATCTTTTGCCACTGTTACTGAAAGATATTTTTGATATGCCTGTAAAGATAATGCGTAGCGTATATTTAAAATATCAAGTAGATCACTTTTTTCAAACTGTTGCGGTAATCCATAATCTTTTTTTTCTTTATCTGTATACTTCTTCTCTCCTTGCGCAAAAACACAGAACTTATCTGATAAATAAGAGACTATTTCATCTGCTGTAGAATTTCGTTCCTTAGCTTCCATATCGTCGATGTTCGCTTTTCCATATACATCTGCTTTAAATCTTTGAAGCCAAAAATCATCTACAGAAAATTGGAAATTACCGTTTGGATCTATTATAATTTTTAGACTAGTTTCTATGCTATCTCCTTTACTTTTTATAATACGAATCATCTGATAAATTTTTGAATTCAAATTCAACTGTCGCTCTCGATCTGAATTATAAGTTTCTTGATCTTCGAATGTAACCGAATTAGCTAACTTATTTGTAGCAAGTGGTTTGCCATTACGATCATAAATATTTCCTCTTGCTCCAGATAGTACAATTTCTCTTTTCGTTTGTAAAATAAAATTATTTTCGTATTCTTGTCCTTTCACAATCTGTAATTGAAACAACCGTACTATTAAAATCGAGAACATTATAAAAAAAACAATTAATAGGACTAAACTTCTTGGTATTTTTAATTTCTTCATAATTTATTTTCTGAATTTCCAAAGAATAATCTCTGAAGTACTCCTTTTTAATATTTCCTCCCTGCATTTGTATGATTATAAATTTAAAAAATCATTGCGATTGTAGTTGATTATATAAATAAAAAGCATCATTTACATGAAATGGTTCTGTATTATGATTTCCTTCTGCATTTACTGTTATAGCAATATATTTTCGACCATTAACAATCGCTTCTGAGGCTAAACAAAGCCCTGCCTCATCTGTATAACCTGTTTTTCCTCCCACAATTTCACCCTCATCCAACTCCCATTGATCTCGTAGTTTAAACATACTACTATAAAAAGTAAAACCACTTAAATGCTGGTCTGTCGGCGCAACAAAATAACTTTTTGACTGAAATATATCATTAAAAGTTTGATTTTTTAATGCATACTGTAAAAGAATTCCTATATCTTTCACTGTAGTATAGTGAGATTCATTATGTAATCCTGTTGCATTCATAAAATGTGTATTATTCATTCCTAAATCTTTAGCTTTCTCATTCATTAGTTCTACAAATGCTTGTTCTGAACCAGCAACATACTCCGCTAAAGCAATTGAACACTCTCCCCCTGAAGGCAAAATGTTTCCATACAATATGTCAATTATTTTTGCATTTTCACCAGGTAGAAAGCCCGCCATTGACGCATTTTGGGCATATAGTTCATCAAATATTTCTGGCTCTAATGTAATAGTTGCTTCCAAATTGTTTATATTTTCAATTGCTAGAATACATGTCATTATTTTCGTTAATGATGCTGGAAATATTTTTTCATCCTGTTGAAATTGAAATATAACTTTACTGTCATCGAGACTGATTACAATTCCAGCACTACTATGTAGCTGATCTAAATCCAGTTTCCGCTGTTGTGTCTGAATAACTAATGGTTTTACTGTTTCTTCAGATTTTTCTTCTATTTTCTCCCTCTCTTGCGGATTGAAAATTTTTAATAAGACTAACAAACTGATAAGTATTATAAAAAGCAAACTTTCTATTATCCAAACTATCTTTCTATTTTTCTTTTTTACTTTTTTTCTTCTCTTACTCATATATACCTTAATCTTCTTTCTATAACCTGATAACTAAATATTCGTTTACAAAAACCACGCGTGTAAGACTTATAGCTAATAAATCTTTTTTATTTTTACAGGTGTCATATTTAGAAGTATATATATAACACCACGAATCTTACACGCGTAAGACATTTATAATATTACATCCGTAAGATTGGAATGTCAATATATTTTTTTCTATTTCATATTCTACGTGATCATGTTATTTGACCTTTTGCAAATTACCTGCATTGATTTTAATTCATCAAATATACCTTAACTTTAAACGAAACATGTCTATAATATTTGAGGGCAGAATCGCAAAAATACGAATCTGCCCTCAAATATTATAGTGCAATGCTTAGATATATAATTTAACTTGTTGAAATTCTTTTTCAATACTCTTCGTATACTGGAATATCTAATTCAATTTTCTGTACTTTATTAGACAAATATTGACAAGTTCCATCGCCATACGGTTTAATGACAATTTCATTTTTAAAAGCACAATCAGTATTCCTATCTGGCCATACAGCATCAACATATAGCGTGAGTGTTCCATCACTATTATCCAAATAATCTACTACTTCACCAAAAGGGGATGTTCCTCGATAAAAAAAGG
This sequence comes from Bariatricus sp. HCP28S3_F11, assembly GCF_052065395.1. Classification (NCBI taxonomy): domain Bacteria; kingdom Bacillati; phylum Bacillota; class Clostridia; order Lachnospirales; family Lachnospiraceae; genus Bariatricus; species Bariatricus sp. HCP28S3_F11. The sequence continues at coordinate 4,115 of NZ_JBQHUC010000046.1, forward strand.
TTCCACTATCATAGGTATTACTTTCCATATCATATCCACAATGCTTTCGCAATTCTTCTATTGTAACAGGTAAACAAGCTATCATAACATTTTCATATATTTCTGCTGAAATTCTCCCTGAATCTTTCTTTAATTGTTCACCTGTATGTACCTGATATAAATCCTCAAACAATCTAGGTAATAATATCGTTTCTACATTACTTTCGTCCCAATTTTGAGTAAGAAAATTATAGTTCAAATAGTTAAATACAGAAACATATTGATCAGTTAATATTCGCAATGTGTCCGATAACGGTTTTACACGATAATATTCTTTTAGTGCTGCATGTGCAACAATATACTCATATGAATAGATTAGATATCCTTTTGATGTGTATTCTATTTCAGCAATATTGTTCGCTGTTCCGTTTGATATTTCAGCTTGTTCTCCTTTTTCCCAAGTAAGAGTCATTGTAAAAGTTTGCAACACTTTATTTCGATATATAAAAGTTTCAGAACAAAAAGAACCATCATTATTTACCTCATATATTGTAACATCTGTTTCTCTATCCTCTAAATAATCCAGATAAAATTCTTCCACTTTTTCATAATTTTCCATATTCATATTTTCAGCCACACATACCAAACCATTTTCGCCAAAACGCTTTTTTATCTTTTTTACTTCCTCTCTTGAAATACTCTGATATCCTGTTGTTTGATCAATAATTGGATGATAAATATCCTTACATTGAGTTACTATTTTTAATAATTGATTTCGAAGTTCTTGCTTCTCTTTTTCTGTTAAAATACATTTCGTTTCTTCTCTAATAAATGGATTTTGGATATTCTGTTCTTCTTTTTCTTCTAACTGTTGATATACTTTCCAATTGTCTTCATTACCTTTTTTTTCTTGTATCTTTTCTTTGCAACTGGTCAAAGCATATAATATAATCAATATTGTGAGAAGTATAATCATTATCTTCCACTTTTTCTGCATTTTTTCTTTCTCCTTAATATTACATTTGTAAGACAAAATATAATATTATATGTATATAACTATAAAGTCAAGATTATTAGTATAAATTCAAAATTTAGATATTCTGAATACAAAAATTTAAAGTTCTATATATTTTAAGTAAAAATCTATAGTCAATTTATACGCCTTTTAATTTCCCTGTCTACAATTTTTTAATCACTAAATTTTTCCTTATGACACAAATAATTGCGTAAAGGAAAAGATATCAGTCAAAACAATCTCCATTTAAAGATTTTTAAAAAAAATTTATAAAAACACTACTTTAACAACAGACTTGTGAAATATTATACTCCACAAGTCTGCCTGTTTCCTTTTATTATGTTTATTAAGTGCCTGTATAAAATAGCACTTCTTATTCTCTTTATGCTTTTCTATGGTTTCGGTCTTTCCTATTAGGCCGGAAAGAAAATACCGGACGTTTCATCGTTTCAAAATCTGCCCTGCAAGCCTTTCAAATCCTGCAGCGTTTAAACATACGTCTGGCAGGGTGATAAGCCGACACAGGCGGTCCTGGGGGCTTACGTTGCGTTCAAAAAGTCTTGCTCCCCCTCCCAGAAATACAGCCGGAACTGCCTGCAGATCGAAACCGGCCTCCATGATGGCAGACACGATCCGCTTCACATACTGTCTCCCATAAGTAAGTATAATGTTCTTTGCCTCTTCAGAGATGCTGCAGCTCTTTCCATTCAGAACACGTTCCACCTGTACTTCTGTGATCGACAAACCAGTATCTCTGCGGACTTGTTCCAAAATCTCGTCTTGACAACGGATGACTCCCATTTCCAGACTCCTGCAGGTTGCTGCATTTGGAACACCATTATCCAGTCGCATAATGTCAATAGTCCAACCGCCAATGTCTACCAAAAGAACAGAAGGTTCATCCCGAATGATCTCCGGGTGCATTGCTACGACAGAATAGCCCTGTGGAAACAGTCTGACATCCAAAACCCGGATTTCATAGATTTCCCCTTCGTATTCAAACACTACCGGATTTTTTCTTTCCAGCAGGTAATCCCGAAAATTTTTCTTTTCCCGTCCGAAACTGGTAAGCGGGAGGCCAGCGGCCAGCACCACCTCCGCTTTCCGGGGAGCCTTCCGGAATCGGATTTCCTGTGCGATAGCTGCAAGTGTCAATAAATAGTACTGCTCATTCTCGGTCTTGGTACGCAAAAGCGGCTGTCTCCCTGTACCGCACACATAATATTTCCCTTCTATCTTCAACACTCCACGATTGGTATAGGGTTCATGTTCATATCTTACAATCCCTGATGGGAAACAAATATGCGCTGTTTTCATGACAGAATAGCCATGATCTACTCCAATAATCATGCAATTCCTCCTTTTTGCAGACAAAAACACCGCCCCCGAAAGGACGGCATTTCTTCATTACTCTTCTTATTCTTTTATCATTGCTAAAATATCTTCCATGCCATATTGATAAGCTAACTCCCCGTATCTCAGCCACTCGGCATTGAGAGCAGAGAGATAATTATCAATGACTATAATGATTTCTTCTGAAAGCCCCATACTACGCAGTTCTTGTTCATATTGAAACACTTCATCCCTTTCTTTTTGATATTTTGGATCAAAGCGGAACTCCTTTTCTGCTTCTTCCAATCGGAACTGCCTCATACATTCCAAAATTTCCTTTTTTCTTTGTTCCGGTTCCCTTTCCTTCGTTTCTGAGATCTCTTTTAATAACTTTTGGTAATGGAACATATCTGCTTGTCCAAAGTAATAATAGTATGCCCGTTCCAGCATTTCCCGGTTAGATGACAGCTCGCTGTAGGTTTTAAATACCTGGTATTCCTCATCATTTAAAGTTACCCCGTTATTTCCATCAATCAGTTGTATGATAGCTGGATACTTTTCACACAGTTCTTTCATTTGCCTGGAATAGTCTTGATAATCTCTATTATATCTTTTCAAATAGAACACTACCCGATTATCCACCATAGACTCTAAAGTCCCTGCCCATGCTTCTTCCGGTGACAGTTTCATAGGCACATCCTCCTTTCCAGCACAACAGGATACCATATTTGTGCCAGAAAGCTATTCACAATACTACACAAAGAATCTGCTCTCTTTTGTAGCAACTATCCAGCTTATTTACATTCTGATTTTTCAAAAGTACCCTCCCTTTCCTGCATTTGTTTTACCATCCAATATCGGATTCCAAACACATACTCGCAAAAATCGTCCAGCTGTTTTAACGTATATTGATCCAATGATATACGTTTCATCTTCTCCCATACTTCATATCGGTATCTGGGTAGGTCAGAAATATAGGTACAGCCAATACAATTTTTCATTCTTTCAAACAAATCCTGTTCTCTCTTTTCTATCAGCAGACTATCCCCCTTTCTCCAAAAGAAAAACAGCCTGTCCAAGCTCATGTTCATTTTAGGCTGCTTCACATCATCTCATTTTCTTTGTCAATATCATATAAATCATCAATACAGATTTTCGTATTGACGATCTGTATCACTCTGGCGGATGTATCGATTCGGGACACCATCCCTTTTTTCTGCAGATATTCTCCTTTGAAGAAAAACACTGCCGTGACTACATCATTTTTCTTAATCTGTCGAAGTTTCCGATCCAGCTCTTCCTGGTACTCTTCCGGCAGTTCTATTTTGGGTACTACGATTTTCTCTTTTTTTCGAAGCGCTTCTGGATAACCTTTTAAAGCAGCAAATGGCATAAATTGTTTTGCTCGGTCTTCTCGGTTCATACGTCCTCTATGTTCCACTTTTATGCCCTCCTATCTGACGGTTCCGTTCCATCGTAGTGGCTCCTGTCTGCAGGTCCATCCCTCTCAAGATAGCGTTTTTCCCGAACTTTTCTTTAATATCCAAGATAGCCTCCTGCATCCGATGTTCCCGTTCTAATTCCGCCGGATCTGTGAACAGGTCATACTGCTGATACTGCTCATCTACCACCTGGTTAAAGGTTACAGTCATTCGCCGGACGGAAGTATACGGATCTACAATCTGACAATATAATTTTTCCGTAGCCGCAATAATTTGTCTGGCTGAACTGGTACTATTCCGTAACCCTATGGTCCCGTGTGCAGGTTTCTTCTCCAGCCGGTTACTGTATCCTACATGCAGGGTGATGGAATCTGTGACCAATCCTTTCTCCACCAATTCCAGACAAAGAAGGTCAGCCATCTCTTTCACCACAAGTTTCCCTTTTTCAAAGGTATAATCGCACTCCAATACCTGCCCGCTGGAAAGGGAATTGGTCTTTGGTCTGTAAGATTTGATATCCTGCATGGTAGTGCTTTCCCTGCCCCAGGCGTGATCGATCAGTAATTCCGCATCTACCCCAAACATCCGGTAAAGCATGTCTTCATCTGCATGGGCAATCTCTCCTATTGTCCGGATACCTGACTGCTCCAGCCGGTTAGCAATCCCTTTTCCCATTCTCCAAAAATCTGTCAGTGGCTTATGATTCCACAAAGTCTTGCAATAGGATTCTTCATCCAGTATCCCAATATGATCCTCTACATGCTTTGCTGTGATATCCAATGCAACTTTGGCCAGATACAGATTTGTTCCAATCCCGGCAGTCGCAGTAATCCCGGTATGTTCAAGAATATCTTCCATGATCCTTACACTCAGTTCTTTTGCAGACATCTGATACATTGCCAGATAATCCGTTACATCCATAAACACTTCATCGATACTGTAAACATGTATGTCTTCTTTGGAAATGTATTTCAGATAAATCGCATAAATCTCTGCCGAATAATCAATATAAAGCTGCATCCTTGGTGGAGCCATGATATATTCAATCCCTTTGGGTATTTCAAAAACCCGACATCGACCTGGAACGCCCAGTTTTTTCATTGCCGGGGAAACCGCAAGACAGATAGTTTTATCTGACCTTTCTGGATCTGCTACTACAAGATTCGTAGTCATGGGATCTAATCCTCTTTCCCGGCATTCCACAGATGCATAAAAGGATTTCAGATCAATACAGACATAGGTTCTATCCTTTTGCATGTTCCCACCTCCTCCAGATTAGTATCCGCATTTCTCAGTTATTTTCATTCAGAACCGGATAAAATAATCCCTAAAAGAAATGTTACATTCGTCCATTGCTGCTACAAAATGAAACTGTTTTAATATACTTCTTCTTGCAGTTGCATATTCCTGTGCTTTCATCAAAACTGCCTGTACTTCAAAATCCTCATAGATATGCTCTAAGATCAGAGTAAGCAATTCATTAAGCATCTTTTCATTTTCATATTCCGGTAATAGATCGATTCTCAAAATCCCAATCTTAGAACCATCTGCAGAATATTTATAAGACGGACAGATCTCTACCATTCCAGCAATTTCTTTTTGTTTCTGATCTACAATGGTAAAACGTACAAAATCCCTCACTTGGTATCTGCTTTCCCAAAACTTCATACATTCTAAAAATTTCTCATAGTCTGTATGCCACGCTTTTTTTGCTGTTTTTTCGGTTGGTTTACTAAAGCATTTTTTCACTTCCTTTACTTAAAAATTTTGCAAAAAAAAAATCCTCGTACTGAAACTTAAAGTACGAGGATATGTATTCAGATTGATTTGTTTGGTGAGGTTGTGGTATAATTGTTTTATTAAATAAGAGTTTGACGAGGTAGGTATTATGTGGAACAAATTATATAATGCAGCGGTTAAAGTTCAAAACAGCCGAACGATTTCTCCATTTATAGATGCAGGTGGTGTAGTAGCAGCCATTCTTACAAAACAAGGAAATATTTATGTTGGAGTCTGTATTGATACTGCCTCGACACTCGGAATGTGCGCAGAAAGAAATGCTATTGCTAATATGATTACCAATGGTGAAAGTCAGATAGATAAGGTAGTTGCAGTGATGCCCGATGGCAGAGTTGGTTCTCCATGCGGTGCATGCCGGGAATATATGATGCAATTAGATAAAGATAGTGGAGAAATTGAAATTCTGCTCGACCTTGACAATCAGAAAACGGTTAAATTAAAAGATTTAATCCCTGATTGGTGGGGAACACATAAATTTACAGAATAATCGAGAAAACTCAATTAATTAAACTGAATATTTGACCTGCTCTCCTTGTGAGGGCAGTTTCTTTTTATCAAAATCGCCCCTAATAGCAATGGGAATGAGCATCACAAAAATGTTCCTGATTTTTATAAATATTTAACGAGCCGAAGAAGAAATGCGTTTGTCTTATCAGTTTTTCGCATTCAGCCTATACGCCATATATACTTAAAGTTACTACTAACTAAATTAAAGATATATTCTCTTTTCTCGGTTGGTATATAACTTTCAGTCTTACTCTGCTCAGTATTATTACTTGCGAGTTTTAAGGAGACTCAGCGCTTATTTTTGGCACAGTTAAAACATACAGCTTTGCAGGTTTGCCTTTACCCTGATATTTACGACGAAGCAGATTATGTTTTTCAAGCTCACGCTGTAACCTGGTTGCTTTATCGTGTCCGCAACCGAGCATTTCACTTGTCTCGGCAATGGTGTAAAAGATAAAGACCTCACCATTTTTATCACACCAACCGTTTATTGCGGATAACTGCATCCTGTCGAGCATTAATCCGTAAAGCAACTTTGCCTCTGCAGATAAATCCTTATACTCATCTGTAAACAGCACCTTCGGCATTTTGAAGAATGATTCATTATCCACAATCTTTCACGCTCCTTTTTGATACATAGTTGCAGGATATAACCACAGCTCTGAAACTCTGCTTACAGCTGTTGACACATCTTCTGCAAAGCTCGTTATAACAGATTCTGTTTCGTTCATTCAGAAACAGGCTCCATTCTGATTTTTTACTTTTTGTCATTCTAGGAATAACTATCACACTCCTTTTTTACTGTAGTTTTTTGGGTTGATTTTTGATGATTATTTCGTCTGTAATGAGTTTTATTTTGTTGGTATGGTAATTTCATTAACTACATATCAAAAGCCTCTTTTTTGCCGTTTCACCCGAAATAGTTCCTGCCCCGGAATCTCACCGCGGTGTTGCCTCGCTCATATCATCGCAAAGTCGTATCACTTTCGGACGGTCATTCAGTTGTCAAGATGCACGAGAGAAAATATCCCTCAAGGGGTGACTTTTAAAACACCGATTTTTGTACGTTTTTTCAAAACTTTTTTCAAAAAGTTGAAAGTTTGTAGCGTTGCACAAAAACGCCCTTCACTTGGTAGGCATTTTGAAAGCCTGAAAAAACGACTTTTTTTGAAACTTTTTTATTTTCGTTTAAATTGCACAACAAAAAAAGCCGTCACATAGATAGCACAAATAGCGGGAGGACATTTCATCCTCTCGCACAGTTTGCACTGAAACTATGTAACGGCTTAAACTTTAAGCTCTGATTGCCCGTATGTTACTAACCGAGTATCGGACTATACTTTTTCGGTCAGATAATATGTGTTGGCATGCAGCCAATAAGTAAAAAATATGTGTTTCAGTTTGTATTCAGTTGTAAGGCAAATACATTATTTACCAATTTACTATTATAAAGAACATTTGTTTATTTGTCAATAACCTTCCCGAAAAAGAAAAGATGGTGTCGTTTTTTTCGATACCACCTAAAAAAATCAACAATTTAGAGTATGTGATTTAAACAGAAAATAATAATTCAGTTATCTTTCTACACAAGTTTTAGACAGCATTATTAAATTTCTTTCTGACAAATATTTTACATAAAAATTCGATACATATATTTTTAGAGTATTTTTAGTATTTTAAGTAAAATAGATATGTAGATTATTGATTTTTTGTTTTAGAAATGTTATTATAATAATGGTAGTTTATCGTATTTTGTAATTATATTTCTCGAAAGGTATTGATGATATGAAAAATAAAAACACAATAATTATCACTGAAGAAATGATAAATTCGGACCCATACGGTTATACATATAAAGAAATTTGTGATTGCGTTGGAGAAAAAAAAGCTCGATCGCTTATGCATGCCCTTTATAAGGAAAAGCCCCAAAAGAAATATCAAACAATGAGCATTAATGATATTTATAATGGCGGTGACACAAGAAAATACTCTTTCAAATTAAAGGATGGTTACTGCGTTGAAACTGTTTGCATAAAGAGAAAAACAGGTGTAACTGTATGTGTTAGTACAATGGTAGGATGTCCTGTCGGTTGTATTTTTTGTGCATCTGGAAGTAATGGATTTATAAGAAATTTAACTCCTTCCGAAATTGTGCAACAAGTAACATTACTGAAGGAAAAAGTCAACAGAATTGTATATATGGGAATGGGTGAACCATTTTTTAATTATGATAATGTAATTAAGTCAATTCATATACTAAGAGATAGAAATGGGCTTAATTTCCCCACAGATGGAATTAATATTTCGACAGTAGGTCCTTTAGAACAATTAAAAAAAATAAGAGAAGAACATCTGAAGATACAACTCACCCTCTCTCTTCATGCAACAAATCAAAGAACAAGAGATATAATTATACCTCACATGAAAGGTTATGACATAAATAAGATTGTTGAATCTGTTTTATCATATTCGGAAAGACATAACAGAAAAGTAACAATTGCTTATTTATTGATTCCTGGTCTAAATGATAAAGCAACTGATGTACGTCAATTAGGAAGATGGTTTCGTGAGAAAAATGTTTTGATAAATCTTTTGCAATATAATGATACCGCAAATTGCAATATTAACAGGCCAAACAAACAACAATTAGTTGCATTTAAATTGCGACTTGAAGCGGCTGGTTTAGAAGTAAAAATGAGAGAATCACGAGGTAATAGCATCAAAGCTGCCTGCGGTCAGTTGGTTAGTAACACAAACGAGAAGAATAAGCAACACAATTCAATGGGGAAGGATTTAGGTTTTCACAATCGTTCAAAAAGCAAGAAAGAGAATCCTAAAAGCAAGCACAAAAATACATTTTCTAAAATTAATTACAAAACAAAACACTAAATTAACCGTATTTTGTTTGTGATGCATAGGCGATCTGTTTTTTTGTCTATCAACAATTAGAGTTACAAGGAATCTATTATGGAATATAAATGTTTATCCGATTTTTTGTTTAATCTCTGTCCGAGATAAGTATTGGTGAATAAAAATATTCCTATAGGTAGGATAATTATCGACAAAGAAATTTTCTCTGGAGTGGGAAAAGCAGACCAAAGTATGCTATAATGCAATAAAATAGTTATACAAACTTGAATTTGAGGAGGTGATAAGATGACAGCATATATGAGATTAAGATAATACCGCGAGTTGTGTTGCGGTACATCCGTATTACATAACTCGCTTTCGGGCAAGAATGTAATAATGGAGGATGTCATGAATAAAATTATTAGATTTAATGACAGCGAAAAGCTTTTTCGTTGTCCAATATGTAAACGAAAGTTAAAGATGGTAGGCAATAGTTTGCTGTGTAGTAATAAGCATTGTTTCGATATTTCTAAATTAGGATATGTGAATTTTGCATTAAATCAAAAGCAATCTAAGCATTATAGCAGAACTTCTTTTGAAAGCAGAATGGATATTTTAGAAAAGGGATACTATTCACATATTCTTACGGAGATAACACATATATTGAGCAAGCTTGAAAACATAACAACTATTCTTGATGTCGGATGTGGTGAAGGATATTATTCTAGAAAAATCAAAGAACTATTTCAAGCAGATATAGTTGCTTTTGATATTTCAAAAGATGCCATTTCCCTTGCTTCAAAAAGAGACGGTAGTAAGTCTATAAAGTGGTTTGTGGGTGATTTGGAAAATATGCCAATTAGAGACCACTCAGTAGACTGTATACTGGACATATTTACACCAGCTAATTATTTGGAGTTCAATAGAGTTCTGACGGATAGCGGCTATATTGTAAAGGTTATTCCTGGGAATAAACATCTGATGGAGTTCAGAAACATTGCAAAAGAACATTTGAAAAATCAAGAGTATTCCAATGAGAATGTGATTAACTTATTCAAGAAGCAGTATTCTGTTATTTACCAAAAAAGAGTTTCAGAATCATATGAAATGCCGTTAGAGGATATTAAAATTTTTGCAGACATGACCCCACTGCTCTTCCATGTAGATAAAACTGAGATTGATTTCAAAAAGCTAAAAACTTTGACGATTGATGCAGAGATATTTGTGGGAAGTCTATAACGCTTGAAACTTTCAGTTTGACGGAGCAACAAATTCCAATTTGTTGAACTGAATAGCACATACTGACCGATAGGAACAAGGATGAAATATACCTTGTTCCTTTTCGTTTACCCAGGGCATTCATAGAAAATGAATAAACAGGTCAGTTATGCATACCAACACTTATCTCGGACAGAGACTTTGTTTAAAGGAGAAAATAAAAATATTAATATAAGTGTGAGCAAAAATAGTCCAGTTAATGCCTCCTTAAGTTTGGATGGATACAAACATTCAATGGTTCAAATAATAGCATTAACTATTGCACTCAAAATGAAGACTGTTATTGTTAATCCACCTATAGTAAGTGATACATATGTTTTTATCGCAATAATAAATGAACTAGGTGGTACTGCAAAAATATATAACAAACGTTTGTTTATTGACGCAAGTACCATATGTAATGCCAACATTCCTTTCTTTTTAGGAAAGTGTATTCATGGTTCTATGTATTTGTGCCCGGCGCTATTAATTGCATTAGGAAAATTTGAATATTATGGTTCTGGAGGTTGTCAAATTGGTGATTCGATAGATTCACATAATAGACCATTTTCTCATATTGCTTCAGTGATTGAATGTTTTAATCACAAAATAAGTATAGAATCTAATAGAATAATAGGTAATTTTGGTGACAATAGCGATATAACCGAGTTAGATATAAAAAATTTTTCATACTCTAGCGAAGATTTGAGTGGACCGCTTGTAGGAGGGGCCACTAAAACGGCATTACTTTTATCTGTTAACAAACAAAAATTTATCATAAAAAATCCATATTTAAAAACGGATGTCTATGATATGATTGATTTTTTGCGCTTAATAGGTAAAAAAATTGACATCTCTGATAATTCTATTGTCTGCAGTGGAAATGTTATGGCTTCTTCCAATCAGTATATTGAATTTAATCTAACTCAATGCATAAGTGAAATTATAACATATTCCACGTTAGCTTTAATAAATAATACAAATTTGACATTTTTAGATTTAAACAAGAAAACAATTTCGCTAACTTTAAAACCTGAGATAGATATTCTATTGGCAATGGGAGTATCTATAAAATGGGAAAGAAACAATTTACATATACAAAAAAAGGGCGATATCAAAGGCTTAAACATTGAAGTAACCCCTACAACCATCCAAAGTGATCATCAACCTTTTTTTGTTCTGCTTTCTTTATATGGTTCAACTGATTGCTACATCATTGTAATAACTCCGTTTTTCCTGGTGCAAAAAACTTACCAGAGAATCAAGCAATTTTTGAATATTACGATTTAATGCTTCAAAGTATCTCTTCGTACTCTTTTCAAGCCATGGCCCACTTAGATTTTCCTCGAAGGTATTTTGATAGTTGGGAAATTCCTGAAAAAACAATTAATTCAATCCTTGAGCTAATGATAAAGAAAGAGATTTTATTAGAGATTAATACCTCTTCAATTTCTAATGACTGTACAGAACCATTGCCATCATATAATATTATAAAAAAATATATTGAGTTAGGCGGAAAAAAAGTTGTGTTAGGGTCAGATGCACATAATTGTTCGTTTTTAGGCAATGGATACGATTGTATTAGAAAAAACCTGCCTCTAGAATTAGAAATCGGGTATTTTGCAAATTCCGGCTCATCTGACCACGCATTCCGCTAAGAGCTGATCAGTCTTTCCGGATGTAACTGAACGCGTTTCCGCTTCAGCTGATCAATAAGTTTTCAACGTGTTAT